>JACPQR010000154.1 GCA_016190375.1 Deltaproteobacteria bacterium | reverse complement strand
TCTCGGTGCCGGGGATGGGCTCGGCCTACCGCGTGATCGTCGACGAGAACAACGCGCCGTGGATCAGCGGCGACGATGCCTATCGCTTCGACAGGGACACCGAGGAGTTCGAGGAGGTGGGGCTCGGCGCCGGCGGCTTCGGCTTCGTCGGCGGAATCGCGTCGGACGGCGAGGGCTCGATCTGGGTCGGAACGTACACGGATGGGCAGTACGTGCATCGGATCGCGAACGACGACACGCTCGAGCACCACACGGTCGACACGCCGGGCGTCAGCACCTTCGGCACCGCGGTGGACTTCGACCGGCACGCGTGGACGTTCGGCTACAACGATGGGACGGCGGCCGCGATCGATCTCGACACCGAGACGGTCGAGCACGTCTTCGACACCTGCAACGGGCCATGCCTGAACATGCCCTATGTGCGCGGGGACATCACGGGGCTGCAGCGCCGGAACGCCCTGAACCCCACCGGCACGTTCACGAGGCTCGTCGAGGGTTGCGACAGCGGCGCCGACACCGAGTGGGGCCGGATCGTCATCGACGCCGACACGCCGGCCGGCTCCAACCTCGTCGTCTCGGTGAAGACGGCCGACGACCTCGGCGCGCTCGCGGCGATGGAGTGGCTCACCGTGGGCATCGTCCCGGACGACGGAACGGAGCTCGACCTCGCCGCGGCGCTCGAGCGCGCGGGAGTCGAGCCGGGTCACTACCTGTCCGTCCAGGTGCGCCTGCAGTCCCTCGACCGCGTCACCTCCCCCACCCTCCGCCGCGTGGACGTGCAGTGGGGCTGCGAGGGAATGATCGAGTGACGAACCAGCCAGCTCGCCTTCCCTCCTGGCTCAAGAGCCCCCTGTTCATCCTCGCCGTCGTCGTGGGCCTCGGGCTCCTGTTCGGCAACCGGGGTCGGATGCTCGCGAAGGGAACGCGCCTGGACGCGCGAACGGTCGAGACGAGCGATGGCCGGCTTCCCCTGTTCGGCCCCGAGCTGACCGTCCTGAACTTCTGGGGCGAGTCGTGCCCGCCCTGCCGCGAGGAGGCGCCGGAGCTCACGAGCCTGCACTCGCGCCTCTCCGGTCGCGGGAGGGTCCTCGGCGTGTCCGTGGATTCGGACTCGCTCCAGGATGCGTCGAGGACCGCGAGGGAGCTCGGAATGCGCTACCCGATCGCGCTCCTCGATCGGCCGCTGCAGAGCACCTTTGCCGTCGACGTGCTGCCGACGACGTACGTGATCGACTCGAGCGGCGTCGTGAGGTGGTCGCGCGTCGGAGCGCTCGGTGACGCGGAGGTGCGGGAGATCCTCGCGGGTCCTCGGCCGAGGTAGTCTGCTCAGCGCCCACCTAGACGCGTGACCCGGAGACCGACCGCCGCCGTCGTCGAGCGACGGGGCACCTGGATTGTGGTAAGGACGAGTGCGGTGCGCTGGCCGCTCGCGGGGCTGTTTCTCGTGGTGATTGGCTGTGAGCCGGCCGGCTCGCCCTCGCGGTCCGTGCAGGCAGAGCGAGAGGAGCCCGACGCAGCGGGACCTCCCGCGCCCGACGGGATCCCCGTGAGCCTTGGCGCTTTCGACGAGCTCGTGGCGTCCCTGGCCGTGGATGCGGACGACGACGGCGATCGGGACCTGTTCGCCGTGCTCCGTTCGGTAGCATCACCCTACCGGCTCGAGCTGTTCACGCGGGACGGTGACCGGTACTCGGCGCCGCGTCGGATCGAGGCGGGCATCCTCGATGAGCTGGCCGAGGGTGCCGTCGAGAAGGAATCGCTGGCGCTCGAAGGACGGCCCGAGGGCCTCGTGCGCCTGACCTTGCGATACGAGGAGACATGCGCGCCCGCCGAGCACGAGGAGGTCGCCGTCGACACGTTCTTTCCGGTCGAGCGACCGGAGCGACCGGCACTGAGCTATTTCAGCCGGTACCGCCGACTGCCGTGCGGCCGGGCGGACTCCAACTATCTCGCGACCTGTCGTCCGGAGCCCTTCGTCGATCGACGGATAGCCGGGCGCCTCGAGGAGGACGGCGGGGTCTTCCTGCTCGAGGCCTCGCGACGTGTCGGCGCCGAGACGCGCGCGGCCGGCATGTTCACCTTCCGTCGCACTGCAGCGCGGTTCGTTCAGGACCCCGGCAGGACGGTCGATCTCGTCGCCCAGGTCCGCCGGGACGCGCAGGCGGCCGCCAGCCGTCCAGCCGAGGAGGCGCTCGAGGCAGCGGAGCTTGCGCTCGAGGTCCTCGACACGGCTTGCCCGGCGGCCGGCGTCGAGATGACCTGCCACGGAACGAGCCTCGGCATCCCCGACGAGCTGCGCGCGCCCTGTGCGGCTGCTCGCGACAGAGGAGCGATCATCCTGCTTCAAGCGCGCGCCCTGGCGAGGCTCGGGCGAGCGCGCGCGGCGCTCGTGCGACTGGGGCAGGCTCGCGAATCCGGCGCGGACGCCGCGCTCTTCGGGCGCGCCGAGCGAGACATCCTGGCGCTCGTCGCGCCGGCCGCCGCTCGTCCCGTCGGGATCATGGCGGAAGCGGCGCTCGCCAGTGGCGACGCAGGTGCGCTGCCCCCGCCGTTCACCTGGGAGAGCCCGGAGTCGGTCCTTTACACGCTGCCCGACGGCGACGTCGGTCGGCTGATCCTCGGCCAGGGTGACCAGGGCAAGGTCAAGGGTCTGGACGCACGTGATGCCCGCCGGCTCCGGGCCGGTGAGCACCGATCGCCGTCCGGCGGGCGTTCAATCGTTGCCGCCGACGCATTCGGCATCTTCGTCTGCCCCGCCGACGGGCGAGAGCACCGGACGTGCCTCGAAGCCGCTCGCGCGAGCCGTCGAGACGTCGAGGATCTGTCGTGCCGTCTCGTCGGCGACCGCTTGCCGGATACCCCCACGACGCGGCTGACACTCGGCCCTTGCGCGGGGGACACCGACCCCACGGCTCTCGGGTTCACCGACGACGACCACGTCGCGATCGTCGCGGCCGACGCCGCGGACCCCGTCGTGGTCTCGCTCTCCGATCCGACCAAGCGCGAGCCCCTCGCCGCCGGGCCCTCCGCCATCTACGCTGGATCCTCGTTCGCCGCCGACGGTTCGTTCCGCCTCATCCGTTCCGACCTTGGGCTCTTTCGCGTCGAGCGGGGCCCCGACGGAAGCGAGCGGCGCATCCTGCCGCCGGGGTTCGATCCGACCGGCATCTCGATCTCGCCCGACGGCCGCCACTTCGCGGCGCTCGTCGCCAGGGGCGGCGCCCGCGTCTTCGAGCTGCCGCGATAGGACACGGAGCGCTGCAGGCTGCGAGACCACCTCGCAATCGCCCCCCGCCGCGATCAGAGCTCGCGGCGGGTCCTACGGATCCAGTATCCCGGACGACGCCTTGCGTGAGCGATCGCCCAGATGCGAACGGCGTCCTCCTTCTCTTCGAAGAACACGACGAACGGGAGCCGGCGCGGCATCACGGCCCTTCGGTACGGCCGGTCGTCGCGCCACATCGGAAAGGCTGCTGGTGCCCGAGCGATGGCCGCCATGAGCTCACGAACATCGGTCAGGAATTCCTCGCCTAGTCCGGTGCGGGCTCCCTCGTAGCGAGACACGGCGCCGCACAACTCGGCGCCGCGCCTCGCGAGCGAGGAGAAGTCTCTTCACTTTCCACTGAGGTCGGCGAGGATCCGCGCCTCGACCGTCTCCCAATCCTCGAGAGCCTCCTCGCCACGTTCAGCAGCCGCAGCACGACGATCCAGCTCCTTCAGCCAAGCTTCAGTCCATTCGTCGTCTTCGGGTCCTTCAACGCTGTTCAGGATCTCGGTGGCCGGCGCGAGCCTGTCCTCCACCGGCAGCGAGAGCGCTCTCTCGAGCAGTTCCGCGGCATTCGCGTGATGCATGAACCGAACTGTAGCGCGGAATCCGGGCAAGGCGACAGTCCGAGCCCAATAGTCCTAGTGCAGCACGGCGATAACCGCGACGTAGTACAGTGACCCCGCCGCCTCGACGAGGCCAAGGCGGGTCGCGGAGCCAAGGGGCCGCGGGCAGCTCAGCGCGACGAACAAGGCGCGGGCCGCGAGGGGAAGGAAAGCGAGGGCTCGGGCCGGTGGGCCCGAGAGAGCCATCGCGGCGGCGCCCGCGGCCGCGAGCGTGATTGGAAGGAAACGGAGCCGGCGCCAGATGGCGGGCTTTCGCGGCCCGAAGACGCGGATCCTCACGTACGGGACGCTGGTCAGGAAGTACGCGCTGTTTGCCGCTGCGAGCGCGAGGGTGTCGCCAGTCGCCTGAAGGCCGCTGATGGAGAGGGACGCCGGCCCGACCAGCGTGAGGAGGGCCACCGCCACGAGCTCGCTCCCGATCGCGCGTTGGAGTCGACGGCTCTCGAGCAAGCGATGAGCGCCGAGGAGCACGGCCGCGGCCGCGCCGCTCATGGCCATCAGGGCGTCCGCGTGCCTGGCCAGAAGAAGGCCGCCCAGCACGAGGCCCACTGCCGCGAAGATCACCGCCCAGAGGTGGTCGGCTGGGCGCTTGCCCTTCAGGGCGGCGCGTCCAAAGAGCCCGACGACCGCCAGCGAGGCGAGCGGCAGATGATCCAGATGGACCAGGTGCGTGACCGCCGGCCCGAGGAGCACCGATGCGCCCACGATGAACCACGTCCCGTGCTCTCGCGGCACCGCCGGGAGGAGGGAACCAACGGGTCTGCTGGGCGCCAGCCCCATCATCGGGAGGATATAGCGCGGGAGGAGGGGGCCGCCAGTCGCCGGCGAGCGCCGGACTACGGCCTGCCGTTCTTCAATCAGAACCGCGAGGGCGGGCTCGCGGCGCCGCGGGCGAAGCCGAGGTAGGTGCCCACCGCGACGAGGACGAGGCCGCCCAGAATGGCACGCGGGCTCACGGGCTCGTCGAAGATGCCGACGCCGATGAGCCACGAGAAGAGGACGGTCGCGTAGGACAGGGCGCTCGCGACCGCGGCCTCCTCGATCGCGTAGGCGCGCGTGATGAGCGCCTGGCCGACCGCCGCGAAGATTCCAGCGCCGACGAGGAGGAGCCACTCGACGCCTTCCGGGACGAGGAACGACGGCACCATCGCGACAGCCGAGAGGACGGTCGCGATGGCGGTGAAGCCGAAGACGATGACGTCGGGGTGCTCGGTGGCCGAGAGCTTGCGGATGGCGATGTACGCGACTGAGGCCGTCGCGCCGGAGGCCGCCGCCGCGATCCCGCCGAGGTTTCCGACCTCGAGCGACGGGCCGACGAGGAGGAAGAGGCCGCCCACGGAGATCGAGATTGCGACCGCGACCGGAGCGCGCATCATCTCGCCGAGCGCGAATGGCGCGAGTAGCGCGACGAAGATCGGCGCCGTCGCGCCGAGCATGACGCTGTCGGCGAGGTGGAGGTGGGTGAGCCCGTAGAAGTAGAGGGCCATCGACGCGAAGCCAGCCAGGCCCCGCGACAGCATGAGGCCGGGGCGCGAGGTCCTGAGCGGAATCCGCCGGAGCCAGAGGCTGACGAGGACCGGAACGAGCGCGACGAAGGACCTGAAGAAGGCGACCTCGAAGAACGGGATCCTGCCCTTGCAGGCGCGAACGGAGGCGGCCATGAGAGAGAAGGCCACGGACGCGAGGAGCATCAAGAGCGCCCCCCGGCGCAGTCGGAAGCGCACCCGGAGTGCCTAGCGAGTCCTGCAGATGCCGCCGCGGCAGGCGCAGCCGTTGGCCGCGCAGGCGACATTGACGCAGTCCGCCGCCTGGGCCGCGATCTTCGCGGGCGCGTGGACCACGTTGAAGCAAGCCGTGCACGGCGCGCACAGGCAGTCCGTGTCCTCGACGCAGGCCTTGTCCTGATAGACGAGGAGCGACGAAGGGATGCTGCCCATGACCGTCTCGCCTCGCCCGATCTCGACGGTGAGGCGGGTGACGCGGGGTGGCGTGCCCTCCTCGGTGTGAGTGAAGGTCACGTCGTAGTGCTCGGGCCCGTCGCAGGCGCGCCCCATTCCGAGCTCGTTCTCGCAGCGATCGGCCGCCGCCTCGGGGACCGCGTCGGGGTAGATCTCGAGGAACGCCTTCGCCACCGTCGACGCGCGGGCCACCTCGCCCGCCCGCTGCGCATTGGGAAGCACTCCCGTTGGCTCATCGCCGCGCGAGCAACCGGCCATGGAGAGGAGCGCGAGCAGGGCGGCATACCGCACGGCCGACCAGGACGCCGCCGGGCTCGTCTGGCGCTCGATCACTGCCCGGTTCCCGGCCCCGGTGGCGGCCGCTTGGCGCCGCCGCCGGGCGGAGGGCCGGGAGAGGGCGGATTGGGCAGCGGGTTCGGTTTGCGCGGCGGAGGCCAAAGGCCGTCCACAGCCGCCGCGCCGGTCTTCGTCAGCGCCTTGTTGACCACCTCCTGGGACGGCGAGCTGTTCGACGACGGGGCTGCCGACTCGTTTCCGCACCCGACCAGGAGCGCGAACAAGCCTACGACCACGAGACCACGCATCATTGGTTCCTCCGCAAGTCACGTGCATTACCAAGGGACGGCGCAGCGCGCAAGAGCGCGACTGGCTCGGGCGGGGGCCGGCGATATTGGCGTGCAGAGCCGCCACGAGATGCGAGATGATTCGCGGATTCGACTGGCACCGCGGTTGCTCTCGCGCACCGACTGGAGGTTCACATGCGTCGATCCGCTCTCGCCCTTTGTCTGTGGACCGCTCTCGCGAGCTGCGCCGAGGAGCGCGGCGCGATCGACCGGGTCCAGGCCAACGCGCTCAGAAAGGCCGATCTGGACGGAGAGTGGTACTTCGTCCAGACGGTCATCGACGTCCCGTACACGACGGAGTTCACGTTCATCGGCGACCAGAGCGAGCTCGAGAAGATCCGCTGGGTGATCCAGGAGAAGTTCCTGGTCGCCCACCGGACCTACGAGCGATTCGAGGGCAGCGAGCAGCGGGACGAGCTGGGCCGCGACTACCTCGGGGCACCGGTGGCCGCTTACTCAATAGAGAGCCACTTCGACATCAAGCACGACTACAACCCGACGACCGGCGAGGAGATCAACATCGTCGTCGAGAACACGACCGATCGGCCCTGGTACGAGCGCGAGTACATGAGGGTCGACTGGTCGACCAACCTCGTCACGAACTGGAGCTTCTGGGCGGACAAGGTCTCTCTCGAGCCGATCGCGACCTACGCGAACGACGAGTGCGCGGCCACCGGCCGCGAGTGCGACGACCGGCCCGTCTTCGAGGACGGGTACATGGACTTCACGCACCGGTTCCTCGCCTCGCCCGGCCAGATCGACGATCCGGACTGGGGCACCTTCCCGACCTGCTGGCTCTACTACTCCTTCGACGACTGCACTGCGCAGCAGATCGAGGTGCGCGCCTCGTTCATGCGGGTCCCCGACTCCGACTACGAGCCGCTCGTCTGGACCGATCACGACCAGGAGCTGTTCGGCTACTTCGACGTCCAGCGCTACGGCTACGACGACCAGTACGGGCCCGTCGAGTCGCGGCGCGTCCGCTACGCCACGCGCTGGGACATCTGGCAGACCTCGCACACCGACGAGGCCTGCGCGTCCGATGACGAGTGCACGGGTGGGCGCTGCGACGAGGTCCGGGGACTGTGCACGGTCCCATACGCCGAGCGCGAGCCGAAGCCCATCGTCTACCACGTGGGGCCGGGGACCTCGGCCGAAGACGCGCAGGTCCTGTCGGGAATAGCCGACGAGTGGTCGGCGGCGCTGCGCGACACCGTCAACGGCGTCAGGGAGAACGAATGTCTGAACGGAGGCGGTTCCGCCGAGGCTTGCGCGGGTCTGCGCGACGAGACGCTCGCGATGTTCATCCTGTGCCCGAATAACCCCGTTCAGGAGGGCGACCCGGCCGAGTGCGGAGCCGCGGGCACGGCGCCCCGCATCGGCGACATGCGCTACTCGTTCATGTACATGGTGCAAAAGCCCCAGCTCGGATCGCCGCTCGGATACGGCCCGTCGTTGCCGGACCCCGAGACCGGTGAGATCGTCTCGGCGAGCGCGTTCGTCTACGGTCCCGAGCTCGACACCTACTCGGCATGGGCGCGCGACCTGGTCGCGTTGCTCAACGGGGAGATCGACGTCGACGACTACATCATGGGAGTCAACGTCGAGGACTGGGTCGCGGCCCAGGGCGAGGGCGGCGGCCAGGAGGCCCGCCGCGCGCGGACGCTCACGCCCGACGAGATCCGGGGAAGACGCGAGCGGATGAGCCTGGACTGGGCGGCCGCGCTCCCCCGCGTGCCGGCGGCGAGAAACGGAAGGGCCAAGGACCCGCGCGCGCTGTCCCGCGCGAGGCAGGCTGTGCAGAGCTCCGGGATCCTCGCGGCGCATGGCCCCGGGGGCGCGGCACGCCTCGCGTCGCTCAGGGGCACGCCGGTCGAGGCCCAGATGGTCAACGCCGAGATGCTCCTCGCCGCGGGGATGGACCCGACCAGCGCGCCGACGGAGGAGGTCGTGCGTCGGGCCTCGCCGCTCGGCAGGATGAGCCCCGCGGCGCTGCGCGCCGTCACGCGGGCACGACGGGAGCGCAATGCTCATCGCTGCGTCTGGTTCCGCGACTTCTCGGATCCGGGCGCCGTCGGCTGGGCGCTCGAGCACCGCGGAGAGGATCCCGAGGAGGCACGGAAGATCATCAGGGCGGCGGTGCTCAGGTCGGTGATGGCGCACGAGGTCGGCCACACGATCGGGCTGCGTCACAACTTCGAGGGCTCGTACGACGCGCTCAACTACCCGGCCGAGTACTGGGCGCTGCGCGACGACGGGACGATGCAGCCCAGATACCTCGATCCCGAGACGGACGAGGAGCTCGAGGGGAACATCCGCGAGGTCCAGTACTCGACCGTCATGGACTACAGCGCGCGGTTCAACAGCGACGTCAGGGGTATCGGTCACTACGACCTCGCCGCCGTGAAGTTCGGCTACGGCAAGCTCATGGAGGTCTTCCCGAACGTCACCGGCGCAGACGCGGACATCGCGAACGTCCTCGTCCTGTACACGAACTTCGGCTGGCCGATGCCGCTCCTGTACGACTCCGACGACGCGCTCGTTGGCCTGCACTACACCGAGTACCCGACGTACTTCGGCGACCTCGAGGACCGCAGGGACGTCTTCTGGGACGACCTTGGCGACTTCTACGGAGACGCCGAGTGGTTCGAGTCGCCCATCACGCACCTGGCGACGGCCACCGGCGAGCCGATAGTGCCCTATCGCTTCTGCAGCGACGAGTTCGAGGGCGCATCGGTGACCTGCAGCGTGTTCGACGAGGGGGCCGACCTGTACGAGGTCACCGCGGACCGCATCGACCGCTACAGGAACTACTACATCTTCGACGCCTTCAAGCGGGACCGCGTGAACTTCAACCCGGAGCCCTACGTGTGGCGCGTGTACGAGCGCTACCTCGAGCCACTACAGAACCTGAACCAGTGGTACGTGCTCCTCGTCGCGGACCTGCTCGCGACCGAGGAGCCCACCGACAACGTTCCACGCTTCCTCGAACGGCCCGACGGCTTCGGCCCTCTGACGGTCGCGGTCGGCGACGCCTTCCAGACGTTCGCCGAGACCCTGACCATGCCGGAGCCCGGGACCTACCACCTCGACGTCCGCGGTGACGGGACCGAGTGGCTGGCACCGTGGGGCGAGGACTTCGAGGTCCCCCTCACCGAAGGGCGCTGGCTCGAGACGACCTGGGACTTCGACTCGGGCTACTACTGGGACGACAAGGTCCTGCGCGTCGGCTACTTCGTCGACAAGGCGCTCGCGATGGAGCTGATGGCCGACCCGACGACGTGGTTCCTGGGGCGCGACACCGCCGCCGACATCCGGCAGTACCAGATCAGCTTCTACTCGAACTTCCGCGATCAGATGGTCGACCTGTTCGGCGGGCTGATGGGGGACCGGATCGACCGGATCGCGCCCTACGAGGACGCGAACGGGAACCTCCAGCGCCGCGACTACACCGATCCCACGTCCGTCATCCCGCCCGGCGCGACGCCGATCGATCCCCAGACCGGCTTCACGGTGCAGCTCTTCGCGTCCGTCTACGGCATGACGATGATGTCGGACAACTTCGACACGAAGTTCATCGACTCGGCGCGCGTGTACCTGGAGGGATCGGGCCAGGGCTTCACGCCGCTATTCGAGAGGGTCACGTTCGACGACCCGTACGGCGGCAAGCGCTACGTCGCGCAGAGCTTCCCCGACGAGGACGGCGTCGAGCGCGGCGTCGCGGCCGGCGTCATCGCCGAGGCCAACGCGCTCTTGGCCATCTTCCAGGACGAGGGCGCCTCGGACGAGGAACGCGCCCGGGCCGACGCGGCGCTCCGCAACTACGTCGATAACCTCGACCTCATGCGCCAGATCGGCGAGTACCTCGACCTCGGGCCCAGCTCGATCTGGGAGTAGCGGGCGTGATCACGGGTGGCACTCGACGTTGCCGTATTCTCCGACCTGGACGTCGAAGGCGATCGGCTCGTCCCACGAGCGGAACGCGAGCGACGCGGTCCCCGACGGCTGATCGAACAGCCCGCACTGGGTCTCTACCGAGACGCAGACGTCCTCGAAGCCACAGTCGCTGCAGCGGGCGACGAGCGGCGTGAACAAGGTGCTCCCGTTCCACGTCTGCGAGAGGCAGCCTCCGGGCCTGAACTGGGCGGGGCACTGGCAGCCGTTCACGACGGAGTAGTAGCCCTGCTCGTCACGTCCGATCGCGTCGGGGCCGCAGACCTGCTCCGCGAGGATCTCCTCGAGCACGCAGCCCTCCGGCAACGGCTCGGGCGGGAGCTGCACGCAGTCCACGGCTTCGCAGTCACCTTCGTCCCCACCGAAGCATGGAACGTGGAGCTCTTCGCCCCAGACGCTGAGCCTCGAGTACTGGCCCGGCGGGACCTCGCATTCCACCCAGCTCGGCATGGGCGCGCAGTCCATGTCGGATCCGTCCGCTCCTCCGCCACCGTACTGGCGCACAGTGGGCCGCAGGTCGACGGTGTTGCCCTCCACGACGGCGGCGCAATCCACGGTTCCGCCGCAGGTCGACCTCATGGCGCGCAGAGTGCCCCCGTGCGTACGGTCGAGCTGCCACAGACCGCAGACCTGGACGAGCCAGGTCCAGGTGTCCGGACGATCGGAATCGCCGTCTCCGTCCGCGTCAGAATCGGCGTCGGCGTCCGCGTCGACGTCCGCATCGACGTCCGCATCGCTGTCCACGTCGGCGTCTCCGTCGCCTGTCGTGTCATCGACCGAGCTCGACGAGAGCCAGCACCCGGACAGAAGCGGTAGCCAGAGGACGGAAGCCGCGGCGAATCGCATGAGAAGCGGCCCGTTCAAGCCGCGTGCCGCTCTCTCCACGCCGAAAGTCGAGCAAACCTGTGCCGCGCTGTGCCGCTCTCCGTCACGAGGTCCAGTCCTTGACCTCCAGCGTCTCGAATTGCGCGAAGTCGTCGGTGTTCGCCGTGATGAGCACGAGACCGTTGACCGCCGCAATCGCGGCGATCTGACCGTCGACGAATGGGGGCGTCTTCCCGGCCTTGGCCTGACGCGCCCGCTCCTTCGCGTGCCACTCGGCGGCAGCCGCCTCGTACGGCAAGACCCTCATACCCGACCGAGCGAGCCCCGCGACGAACTCCTCGAGGGCGGAGCGCCGTGTTCCTTCCGGCAGCCGGTGGACCCCGAAGTGAAGCTCGTGCCAGACGGGCGCGGCCGTGCACAGGGCTGGCTCGTTCCTGTGGACCCGACCCAGCAGTCGGCGATTCGGCGACGGCCGCGTCAGCTCGGACAGGACGTTGGCGTCGAGGAGGTAGCGGAGCGTCACAACCGCACCTGCCGCCCCGGGGATCTGTCGCGAACGCCCTGGAGCGGATCGCCCTCGGCCCACAGATCCTCGAGGTCGGCTTTCGCGCGGAACACCACGAGCGTCTCCCACAAACCCGCGCGGCCGCCGCGGATGCGCTCCAGATCCCTGACCGAGACGACGGCGGCAACCGGCTTTCCGCGACGGGTCAGCTCGATGGCACGCCCTTGCTCGGCCTCGTGCACGATCCGGGCGAGGGAGTCGCGGGCCTGGGCGATGGAATAGGTGTCGGGTCTTCCCTTCGTACGGATGGCCATGTCGATGGCCATCTTACCATGGCCGGCAGCAAGGCCAAGGCGAACTGTTGTCTGGTCGTGATAAGGTGCGGCTCCCCTGACAACCGATGGCGGTGGAGTCCGCCGACAACCGCCGCCGCGAGGGTGGCCGATGACTCCTGCTGGAACGGGTCCTCGCAGTAGGAACGGTTGCCAATGACACAGACATTCGCGGTTGCCGCGCTCTGGGTGGCCCTCGCGCTGGGGTCCACGCTGATCGCGACGAAGCTCAAGGTCGCCACCGCCCTCGCCGAGATCATCGCCGGCATCGTCGCATCGGCTGTGGCGCTTCACTTCTTCGGCGCCGACGCGCTGGGCGCGAAGCTGCCCTGGGTGGGCTTTCTCGCCAGCACGGGCTCGGTCGTCCTGACGTTCCTCGCGGGGGCCGAGCTGGACCCGGCCGTGCTGCGAGTGAAGTGGAAGGAGGTGACTGTCGTCGGCCTGGTCAGCTTCCTCGCGCCCTTCCTGGGCTGCGCGGCGATCGCGCGCTACGTCCTCGGGTGGTCGCCGCAGGCGAGCTGGATCGCCGGCGTGGCGCTGTCGACGACCTCGATGGCCGTCGTCTACGCCGTCATGCTGGAGCTCGGCTTCAACCTCACCGAGTTCGGCAAGGGAATCCTCGGCGCCTGCTTCGTCACGGACCTGGGCACGGTCGTCGCGCTCGGGCTGATCTTCGCGCCGTTCACGACGCGGACCCTGGTCTTCGTGGCCGTCACCGTGGCGGCCTTCGTGGCCCTCCCGTTCCTGACCAGGAAGCTCGTCGCCCGCTTCGGAGGCAAACCCTCCGAGGTAGAGACGAAGTGGATCCTCCTCGTCGTGTTTGGCCTGGGAGCGCTCGCTTCATGGTCGGGCAGTGAGGCCGTACTGCCGGCCTACGTCGCGGGCATGGTGCTCGCCGGCACCGTGGGGCGCGACCACGCGTACATCCGGCGCCTGAGGACGCTGACACTGGGCCTCTTGACGCCCTTCTTCTTCTTGAGAGCGGGCTCGTTCGTCTCGATCCCTGCGGTCCTGGCGGCACCGGCCGTCTTCGCGTTGCTCTTCGGCGGAAAGATCGCGACCAAGCTCCTGGGCGTCCTGCCGGTCGTGGGTCTGTACCGCAAGGAGCGCCGCGAGCGCTGGTACTACTCGCTCTTGATGTCCACCGGGCTGACCTTCGGCACGATCTCGGCGCTGTACGGCCTGTCGCACGGGATCGTCTCGCAGGCCCAGTACTCGCATCTGGTCGCGGTCGTCATCGGGAGCGCGATCGTCCCGATGATGATCGCGAACGCCGTGTTCCTGCCCCGTCACCTGCTCGGGCCGCGGTGAAGCACCATCCTCTTCATTCCAGTCCGTGCTCCGTCTTTCGGCGGTCGGCGATCTGGAAGATCGCCTGCTCCGCTTCCTTCTGGATCGGATCGTCGTCGTCGTAGGCGATCTTCTTCAGGATCTCCTCGGCGCGCTCTAGGCCGATGCGTCCAAGAGCACCCGCCAGGGCCTTCCGCACCGGGACCCTCGACCACAGCCCGCCGGCCGTGCCGTGAAGCATCTTCGCGAGACCCGATCGGCGGGTTCGCTCGAGCGTCTTGACGAGCAGCTCCTCGGCCGTGCCGCCCCGGTCCGGCATCTGGATGTTGCCGATCCGCGCGAGCGCCTCGATCGCGACGCACACGAGGTCCTCGTCCTCGTCGGGGGCCTCGACATCCTTGAGCAGGTCCCGGACGTAGCCGAGGGTCATGCCGCTCGTGGAACGGATCTGGCCGAGGAGGAGCAAGGCCCGGCACTGGACGATCCGAGAGCGGTCGTCGAGCCCCTTGAGCAGCGCGGCCTCGGCGCGCTTTCCGCCGAGCGCGGCGAGGGCCTCGAGCGCGGCCCGCCTGACCTGATCGTGCGCGTGCTCGCGGTAGATCGAGATCGCCGGCAGGTCCGCGTCCTTCCCGATCTCGCCCAGCAGGGCCAGGAGGTTGCAGACCACGAACCACTCGGCCTCCGGATCCACCAGTCCGGCGACGATGGCCCGGCGGGCGGCCTGAGCCTGGCTCGCGAGCAGGGGAGCGGCGGCCTTCCTCATCGCGGCGTCGCTCGATCGCTTCAGGATCTCGAGCAGCATCACCGGCGCTCGGTCTCCTTCGGCCATGAGGACCCGGCCGAGATCGTCGCGCATCTGGGCGCCGGCCTCGGTGAAGGCTCGCACGAGGTCGGCGGGCACGTTGCCCGAGAAGAAGCGCTCCAGCGCGCCCGCGGCCAGCCACCTCCTCTCGTCGAATGCCCCCGGCGGTCCGTCACGGTGACGGACGAGCAGCTCCACGATCGGAGCCAGGGGCGCCCAGCGTCGCTCCTGGCGGAGGATGCTCATGGCTCGTTCGGCGGCAACGAGCTCGGTAGCGTATCGATCCTGGGTCCGCAGCGTCTCGAGCGGCGCGAGCGCCGCCTCGGCCTCGCGGCGCGTCGATCGGAGGTAGGCCGCCGACGCGATCCACTCCTGGACGGCCGGCGGCGCTCGCTGCGCCAGCGCGGCGCCCTGGCCCGCCAGCGCCTGCAGGAGCTCCAGCATCTCCGGGTCGAGCGTCTTCATGTGCAAGGCGGCGGTCGCCGCGACGACGTGGGTCGCCGCGTCGAGCCGGCTCTCCACGTCCTGGCCCGACCCGGCCTTCTCGGGCGCATGCTTCGCCAGTTCCAGGCACGCCTGGATCAGGGCACGGCGAGGGAGCATCTCGCAGAGGTCGTTCTCGAGCTCCCGCCGCTCGGCAGGGCCGGAAGCGGGCAGGATCAAGAGCACGCGCGGAAGGAGGTCCGCGAGCAACTCGGCACGGTCGATGGGGCGCAACAGGTCGGCGGCGCGACGCAGCGTCGCGCTCCTGCGCCGCTCGCCCTTGAGGCCCATCGCGGCGATCTCGGCGAACGCCATCTCGAGCTGCTTTGCCATCAGCTTGGACTGCTGGGCCACGCGGCTGTGCGCACCGCGAGGTGCCTTGGGCGCTGGCGGTTGCTGAGGCGGCGCGACCGGCCGGACCGGCGGCGGCGGCGGCGCCTGCCTGGCCGGCGGTGCGAGGGGCCGTGTCGGCGGAGGCGGGATGCGCGGCGCAGGGACCGGCGGCGGCGGGGGAGCCGGGATGCGACGACCGCGCGGCTCCGGTGCGGCTCGCGGAGCGATCGTTGCCTTCGCAACGGCATCCTCCTGCTCCTCCGCTTCGCGCATGATCTCGAAGGGCTCGGAGGTCTCCAGTATGCTGCCCGCATCGACGCCACCGTCAGGGAAGGTGGCCAGCGCCTCCACCTCGTCGGCGCGGCCCATGATCGGCGACGGGAGGTTCTCGGGGCCGACCGCCGCGTGAATGAGCGCGAGGGACATCGCGTTCATGCTGTCCCGATTCAGCCTGAGCTCGATCCGGCACCCGCGCGCGTCGCGCGTGACCTCGGCCACTCGGCCCACGAGGGACGCCTCTCGGCCGTCGGGCAGGACAATCTGCACCGTCCTCTCGGCTCCCGGTTCCGCTGCCTCCTCTGTCCTCAGGTACAGGACGCCGGCGGGGAGCCACTCGCGGGCCATGAAGGCCAGCCCGTCGGAGGAGGTGCGGACCACGATCGAGGCCACGGGGGCCGATCCTAGGAACTGACACGCCAACCGGCAAGGTAATCGCGAAAAGTTGCCGCAGCGCGACCGGCGGGCGTACACGTGGGCAGATGGAGGTCCGAGGGCGCATCGAGGAGACGACGGTCGGCGACCTCGTGGCGCAGCTCCATCGGCGCGGCGCCACCGGCACGCTGGTCATCGAGTCGCACCTCCGCCAGCACCGAGTGCAGTTCCGTCGGGGATGGCTTCGGTCGATCCGGCTCGACGGGCACTTCTCGCCGCTCGGGGAGGTGCTCGCCGCCGCGGGCGTGATCTCCAGAAATGACCTCAGGCGCTCGCTCGAGGCCATCGCGCACGGGACCGAGCTGCAGGGAGAGGCGCTGGTCCGCCTCGGGGCGCTCCGGCCGGAGAAGCTCAGGGAAGCGCTCGAGCTGCAGGCTCGCGAGAGGGTCGCGTACCTCGTCGGCTGCAGCTCGGGACGGTACCGGTTCGAGGCGGGCGCGCTCGGGTCGCCGGGCTTCCTGCTCGACCCGCTGCCACTCCTCAGAGGGTCTGCCCGCCGCCGCGGCGCCCGGGGCTCTGCGGCTCCCCCGTCCCCCGGCCGCTACCACTTGCGCGGGATCGGCACGGTGAGGCTCGAGGCGCACGAGGTGCTCGGCGTCCGGCAGGGCGCGACCGACGACGAGGTGCGCCGCGCCTTCCGACGAGCCGCGCTCGAGCTTCACCCTGATCGCCACCCAGGCGTCGACGTGGTGGGGAGGCGCAGGCTCGAGGCGCGCTTCGCGGAGGCGAGCGCGGCGTACGAGCGGCTGATCCGCAGGTGATCGGGTAAGCTCCGGGGAATGTCACCCGAAGCGGCCCTCGAACGCGCAAGGCGGCACTGCTTCTCCGCGGGAGCGGGAGACTCGGGCGAGGCCCTCTGCCTCGCCAACATGTCGTTCGGGCTCGCGAAGATCCACGACGTCCAGCGGCAGCTCGGGCTGCCGCCCGACGCGACGTTCGTCGGCGCTCCCGACGCCACGGTGACCCGCAATGGCCCGCGCTGGCGACAGGGCTTCGGCTACGGAGGTCGCATCCAGTGGACCGGCGACCTCGCGGTGCTGGACGAGAAGCCCAACGCCTGTGGCATGCTCGTCGGGGCCCTTCCGGAGCTCGTTCCCGAAGCCGAAGCTCGCGAGGCGGCGCGCCGTGTCGCGCGCGAGGGTCTCGTGCTCGACGGGACGCCGCTCGACTACGACCTGCACGAGTCGAATCACTTCGTCGACGTGCTGACCGTCCGCGAGAGCGTCCGGGGCACGCTGCCCTCGAGCACGCTGTTCGTCATGCACAGCTCGGGTCACGAGCATCGCGGTCCCGGGCCCCGCGGACCGGGCCTGTACTACGACGAGAGCGATGAGCTCCGACGCGCCGCCCGAGTCCCCCAGACCCCCTGGGGGACGCTGACGGTGCTCGAGGGCGACGCCGCATGGCGCTGGTTCGAGTTCGTCGAGCGCGTACAGGCGTTCAACCTCGCGCGTCGAGAGGCCTTCGCGCGCGCGATCTTCGGTCCTTTCACCGTGATCGCGAACGCCACGCACCAGGGCCTCTTGGCGCCGAACGACGCCAACATCGGCTGCTACGTGTTCGAAGAGGATGAGACCGACGGGACCGCCTTGTACCCGTTGACCCTGTCCCCCACTTTGCCGGCCTATCTGGTCAAACCGCGCCCGAATCTGTCCGAGAGCGTCGTGGAATCCCTCGGGTGGGCCGAGCGGGCCCGCTCTCTGGGAGTCCTTCACCGGGTGACGGGCGCGAACCTCCTGCCGCACGGAGGCGGCTACACCTATCCGCAGTTCAGGGGCGTCGGCCGCGTCGTGCAGATTGGACCGGACCGTCGCGCCTTCGAGCTCGAGCCCACGAGCGGTGGTGAGCCGATCCTGGTCGAGGACGTGCGAGCTCTGCCCTTCGGCTACAGGGGGCTGGAGCTCGTCGACAGAACCGTCGCGCTCGGCCTCGCCGAGCCAGTCCACACGCTGGACGTCCGGTACGTCCTCTCACTCTAGTGCCGCTCCTTCCGCTAGAGCCCGCCGATCGGCGGCCGGCCCTCCTCCTCGCCTGGTTGATGGTCGTCATCTCGGCGGCGACCAAGCTCGGCGACGGCGTGGTGCAGGCGCTCTTCCTGGAGCGGGTCGGGGCCGACTGGCTGGGAAGCCTCTTCGTGCTGAACTCCATCCTCGACTTCTTCGCGGGCGCCCTGTACCTGCGCCTGGCCCGCGGGGCGGCGCACGGCTCGTTCTTCCGCGCCGTGCTCGCCACGGCGGCCGTCGCGACCGTCACGATGCGCGCCGTCGCCGCAACGGCCCACCCGGCTGCGTTCTTCGCCATCTACGCGGTCCACGGGGCCCTGTCGATGATCATCACGTTGCACTGGGGCATCTACCTCCTCGACTTCTTCCCGCAGTCGAGGACGGCGAGAGTGTTCCCGGTCGTCTACGCAGGCGCACGGATCGGCGGTGTGCTCGGCGGCGCCTCGCTCGCTGCGCTCGCCTCGTCGACGGGTCTCGCAGACCTCCTCTTCGCCGTTGCGCTGTTGCAGCTCGCCGCGGCGGTCTTCGCCCACGCCCTGTCGGGGCGGGCTCCGGTGGTCCGCTCCGCAAATTCGGGCAAGGGCCTGGCCGGCGAGGTGCGGGCCGGCCTCGCGACCGCGAGAGCCTCCCCGCTGCTCAGGGCCATGGCTGCCGCCACGGCGATGATGGTGCTCGTGCGGCTCACCCTGCGGTACCTGTCCGGCGACGCGCTGTCGACCTCGATGGGCGAGGCCGAGCTGGCGGGTTTCTTGGGCCGATACCTGGTGATCGCGAACGCTGCGGGGTTCCTCCTTCAGATCCTCGTCATGCCGAGGCTCATCGCGAGGATCGGGGTCTCGGGAGCCAACGTCGCATACGCCGCGCTTTCGCTCTTCGCGTTCGGCTCCATGGCGATCTCCTATGGCGTATGGACGGCGGCCGCCGCCCGGCTCGTGGACTCGGAGCTCAAGGACTCCATGAAGACTCCCCTGTCGGCGCTCTTCTACGGCGCCCTGGACCCGGCCGACCGAGCCCGAGGCAGGGCGTTCATCCTGGGCCTGGTCATCCCGCTGGCCTCCGTGGCAGGGGGAGTCGGGATACAGGCGGCGTCCGATCTCGCGCCACGACTCGTCGTCGCGATCGGGCTGGCGCTCGCCGTTCTGTTCGTCCTGGCAAGCTGGCACCAGAACTCCGGCTACCGCGCCGCGCTCCGCGTCCGGATGGCCGGGCTGCGGTCCGGGTCGGCCGAGGCCGAGGATCTACGCCGTGCGCTCGAGGCGGCGTGAGGTAACATCGGGAGAATGACGCGCTTCCGGCTGCGGCACCAGAACGGCGACGTCGAGCTGCCCGTTGGTGAAACGCTGATCGGCCGTGCGCAGGAATGCCGCATCGCCCTCGACGACGTCCTCGTCTCGCGCAGGCACGCGATCATCCGGGTGGGCGTCCAGGGTGCGAGCGTCGAGGACCTGGGGAGCCGTAACGGAGTCCTCGTCAACGGAGAGAAGCTGAGCGGCGGATCGCGACCCCTTGGAATCGGAGACCGCATCCTGATCGGGAACCAGGAGCTCGTCCTCATCGATGCCGCGCACGCCGCGGCCGATTTCACGCGCCCCATCGGCACGAAGAAGCGACAGACGACGCAGCACGATATCGCGCCGCCGGATGCAGCAGAGGACGAGGTCCTCGCGGAAGAGGAGACGCACACCTCGTCGCTCTCCGCGCTTCTGTTCGGCGTTGCCCAGAAGATGCTCGCGCAAGGCAAGGTCGACGAGGCGGCCCGCCTCTTCGCCAACGCGTTCGGCGACATCCGGACGCAGATCGCGAAGGGGAGGCAGCTCGGCCAGGAGCTCCTCGACGATGCCGCCCGCCGCTCGCTCGACCTCGCCGTGGCCACCGGCCGGCGCGAGCACATCGACTGGATCTTCGAGACCTTCGGCGAGGCGGGTCGCGTGCTACCAGGACCGCTGATCGACGACATCCACATGGTCGTCCGCAAGACGAGGTACTCTGCTGGCCTGTCGCTCAAGGCCTACGTCGAGACTCTGAGGCGCACGGCGCAGACCATGACGCCGGCCGAGCGGTTCCTCCTGAATCGTCTGGAGGGACTGCTCGCGGTGGCCTCGACCTTCTAGCAGATCGACGGGTACGGGCGCAGCTCTGGCTTCGCCGGTTTGGCGTATCCCGCCCGGATCGGTAGACTCCCGCTCGAGTGACGATGCCGCATCCGCCGGTGCTGGAAGTCCTTCCGTCGGTTCGACGGTGGGAGCGAATCCGCATCCCCCTTGCGGCAGCCGTCATCGCGGTCCTCCTCGTCGCGGTGGCCATCCTCGTCGTCCGCGCCATCCGGCAGAGTCAGCTCGAGGACGACCTCGCCGCGGCCCGCAGCGCGCTGGCCGAGGGAACGACCGCCTCGTGGGCGCGCTTCGACGCGCTCCTCGCAGAGCACGAGGGCCTGGGCAGCGACGAGAGACGCGTCGTCGCGCTCGCGGCGCTCGGCACCGCCATGCGATCGCTGCTCCTCGGCGCACCCGACCCGGCGACGGCGCGCGCCGCGGCGGCGCGGGTCGCCCAGGAGCGCGAGGAAGCGGCTACCGCCGCGCAGGCGTGGGCGGAGCTGCTCGGCGATGCGCCCAGGACCGCTCGTCTGACCGATGCGGCGCGGGCTTTTCCGGCGAGCGGACCCATCCGTCACGCCCACGCACTTGCACTTGCTCGCGGCGGGATGATCCGCGAGGCGCTCGCGGAGGTCGGCGCGGCGCGCCAGGCCGAGCCCGCATATCTGGCGGCGGCCGCGACCCAGGCCGAGCTGTACCGGCGCGCCGGGCAGGTGGACGCTGCGCGGCAATCGCTCTTGCCGCTCGGCGCCGCCCAGCACCCAGAGCGCGGCCCGGTCGAGGCTGCGTGCATCCTGGACGCGGCGGAGGCTTCGGGATCGGCGGCCCCCGACGTGACCGCCCTGCTCACCTCCGCAATCGCGACGAAGGCTCCGCGGCTGGTCGGCCGAGCGAAGCTGGCGATGGGTCGCCAGAAGCTGCTTTCCGGTGACGCTTCCGCAGCGGTGGCGCTCCTGACCGAGGCTGTCCGGCTCGATCCCGAGGACGCGGAGTCGGCGACACAGCTCGCTCGCGCGCTCCTGGCATCGGGCGATGCGCCCGGCGCCGTCGCCGCCGTCGATGCGCTGGGCGACGGTGCGCCCGGGGCTGCGCTCCTCGAGCGTGCTCTGGCACTGACGCTCCTGCACAGGACGCGCGACGCCGAGCGGACGCTCGGCAGGATTGCGCAGGCGGATCTTCCGGCGGCACGGGGCGCCGGTCTCCGCGCCCTGCTGGCGTGGCAGAAGGTGGACGTCGGTTCGGCCGAGAGCGCCGCGGCGCAGGCCGCCGCCGCGGGCAGCACCGACGCGCTCGTCCTGCGGGCGGAGATCCTCCTGGAGCAGGGCAAGCGAAATCCCGCGGTCAAGTCGCTGGCCGCGTCGCGCTCCGGCTGTGCGCGGGGCTTCGGCCTGTGGATCAGGGGCGACTGGGAGGAGGCGGCCTCGACGCTCGAAGCGGCGCGCGCGGACGAGGGGCCCTGCGTTTCGAGGGTCGTGGGTCGGACGGGGCTCGGCTTGCGGCCCGTGGCCCAGCTCGTGACGGAGCTCGAACGATCGCTTTCCCGATGGCCCGATGCGGAGGACCGGATCCTCCTGGGGCGTCTGCGGGCGCGCGCGGGCGAGGACGGCGCGGCCGAGATCGCTCGGGTGATGGACGCGGGAGCGGAGTCGCTGCGTGCGTTGACGCTCGCTGCCGAGGCCTACGCCGAGATGGGCAAGACCGCCCAGGCGGTGGCAGTCGTTCAGAAGACCAAGACGCTCTACCCGGACGACGCGCTGCCGCTCGCGACGGAGATCCGCGTGGTCCGCGCCGGCGGCGACGATGGGGCGGCCATGAGGCTGTCCGAGGCGGCCGTGGCGGCCCATCCCGACCAGCTCGACGTTGTGCGCGAGAGATCGATCACGCTGGTCGAGGCGGGTCGGATCGCCGAGAGCGAGCGCGTCTCCGACGTCCGGTTCCGGCCCGGCCGGCACTTCATCGAGTTCGCCCGTGCCAGGATCCGCGCCGTCGAGGCCGCCGAGGGCTTCCGGAAGGCCGATCAGCAGATGGTGCAAGCGCTCCGCTTCGCGATGACGTTCTTGCCCTACTCCGAGGAGGTCCGCACGCGCAGCCTCGTGGCGCTCCTGCACGCGCGAAGGGGCGGCCGCCGGGAGCTCGACACGGCCGAGGCCTTCCTCCGACCCCTCGTCCGCCGGGACACCAGGTCGGCGGACTTCAACCTCGCGCTGGCAGCCATCGATCGGGGCTACGAGCGAGTCGTCCAGCTCGGTGCGCACCTGCGTCGAGCCCTGGCGCTCGACCCGATGCTTCCCGAGGCCTACGAATGGCTGGCCCGCGCCGACGCGCTCGAGGACGAGCAGCGCGCCCAGTTCGAGCGGCTGTATCCCGGACGACCGCTGCGAGCAGATTGAAGAGGTGGCGATCGATGGCTCGGCGCAACCTGCGCGCGTTAGTGCTATCATGATGGCATCATGTCCAGGCCCAGGAAGCTCGCCGATCGCGTGCCGCTGTTCTGCGGAATCGAGAAGGCCCAGCACGCTGTGCTCCGCCGTGTCGCGCTCGAGGAGCGCTGCTCCCTCGCGGACGTCGTTCGCGCCGCACTCGACGAGTACGTTCGAGCTCGCGCCCAGACGTACCGCGGCACGTTCGACGTCGCCCAAAGAGCCCGTGAGAAGAGGCGGTCCCGCGCCGCCGATCGGGCGGCTCTGAGCACGGGACGCAGGACTCGGCGTCAGCTCAGATCAGAGAACAGCCTGTTCGGGGGCTTTCGCATCGAGCTCGACGTCCGTCGCCTGGCTGAGCTCGAATGAAACAGGTGCCGGGCCCGCTCACGTTTCGCGACGTTCTCTGGCTGCTCGAGCGCCTCTCGAGGATCGAGGGGGTCATCCTCGTCGGAGGGCAGGCGGTGGACTGCTGGTGCGAGCACTACCTCGAGCGCTCGGCCGCCTTGCGGGCGGGGGGACCGTACGCGAGCAAGGACGTCGATCTCCTCGCCTCGGGACCGGTCGTCGAGCGGATCGCGCGCGAGCTGGGCGGTGAGTTCCGTGTCCCGGAGCCTTTCGAGCCGACGCCAAGCGCGGGAGTCGTTCGCTACCGCGATCCGGGAGGGGTCGAACGGACGCTGGACGTCCTGCGCGAGTTGTTCGGAGTCGCGGAAGAGGAGGCTCGCGACACGGCCGTGGAGGTTACCTTGATCGGCCCTCGCGACAGGTTCGGGTTCCGCGTCCTTCACCCGGGTCTGTGCCTCGAGAGCCGCGCGAGAAACCTCGTGGGATTGCCGGGCTACGACGGCGACCACGCGCGCCTGCAGCTCCGGGCCTCGCTGATCTGCGTGACCGAGGTCGCCCGCGACCTCGTGCGTGGAAGACGGCCGCGGCCCGCGCTTCGCCTCTTCGAGCGGGTCTTCCGGCTGGCGGACAGCCGCGTTGGCGACGAGGTCGTCCAGAGGGCTGGCATCGAGATCCTCGACGCGGTCGCCCCGCTGCAGGGATTGCCCGAGGACTTCCGGAAGATCCGGTATCCCCGGATGAGGGCGCGCATCGACTCCCGGCGGCGCCGCAACCGTTGCTGAAACCGCATCACGTGAGCCAGGGCGCTTCGCGCACCCCGCTCGCGATCTCGGACAGAGCGCAGAGCAGCTTCGCGTCGTCGAGCTCCGCGGCGAGGCGCGCGAGGATTCCGGTCACCCGAGCGGCTGCGAAGGAGGGGCCGCGGAAGTTCGTCCAGCGGCCCTCGGCCGGGCGGGGCACACTGCTCGCGGTCCAGCGCGGCCAGCCGGAAGCATCCTCGCGCAAGAGCAGGGGCGGCACCGCCGGCGCCACGGCCACGACTCCGTCGAGCCCCGCCGGCAGCATGTCCGTCCTTCCCGAGAGGGCCGCCGCGACGACCGTCGCCCCGGCGCGGGTGGCCGCTTCGCAAGCGGTGCGGAGTCGGTCGACGTGCGTTCCGTCGGTGGTCCCGATCGACACGTTCACGATCCGGGCGCCTCGGGCGACCGCCGCCTCGATCGCCTGGGCCAAGAGCGCGCTCGAGACCCGCAGGTCGCGCGGCAGGACCTTGATGGCGTCGAGCTGCGCCTCGGGTGCGATCCAGTGCACGAGCGCGGCGACGCAGGTCCCGTGGCCCGCGGGGTCCTCGAGGCCGCCGCCCACGAGCGAGAGGCCGTCAGGGGGGACCCCGAGGTGCGGATGGGCGAAGTTCACGCCGCTGTCGACGATGGCGACGCGCACTGAGCTCATGGTGTGAAGGCGAGCACGGCGGCGGTGATCGTGGACCGGCTGGACCGATCGGGCAAGGCGTGGATTCCGGTGGGCGGAGGCGTCATGCTCCCGGGAGGATGGCCCGCATCGACCGATCCTCGCTCGTCGCGGCCGCACTGGGCGGCGGAGTGGCGGTGCTCGCCTCGTGGCAGCCGCTGGGGGCGGCCGGCGCGGCGCTGGCCGGCACGCTGGTCGCGTTCGCGCTGTACCTCGGTCTGTCCAGGCGCACCCGGGCGAGGCGGCGGGTGCTCGAGCGACCTTTCCCCGACGAGTGGCGGACGCTCCTCGAACGCCGGGTCGTCTACTACCGCGAGCTCGACGAGCGCGAGCGCGGTCGCTTCCGGCAGGAGGTCGCCTGTTTCCTCGCCGAGCAGACGATCACGGGACCACGAGGTGCACCCCTCGACGACGAGCTCAGGCTGCTTTGCGCCTCGGCGGCCGTCATGCTCGTCTTCGGAAGGCCGGGCTTCCGCTACCCGGTCCTGAGGGACATCGTGGTCTACGCGGCCGCCTTCGACGAGGAGGACTTCCAGGTCAGCCGGGAGGGTGACTTCGAGGGGCAGGTGCACACCCAGGGTCCGATCCTCCTGTCGGCCGAGGCCCTGCGCGAGGGTTTCGAGGACGCCTACGACGGCAGGAACGTCGCGCTGCACGAGTTCGCCCACGTCCTCGACTACGAGAAGGGCGAGTCGGACGGCGTCCCGATCTTCATGCCTGCGCCCATCGTCGAGGAGTGGCGCGAGCTCACCCTGCGCGAGATGGAGCGTGCCTCGACCGGCCGCTCCGTGCTCGACGACTACGCGGCCGAGTCGGAGGCCGAGCTCTTCGCGGTGGCGACCGAGGCGTTCTTCGAGCGCCCGCGGGGCTTGAGGAGGCGCCATCCCGAGCTGTACGCGCTCCTGCGCCAGACCTACCAGCAGGACCCCGCAGCGAAGCGGTTCAAGACCCGGAAGCGGGCGGAGTGAGCGGCTCCTGGTAGACAGCGAGCGAGGTCAGGACCCTTCTGACGTAGCGGTTCGTCTCCGGGTACGGGATCCGCTCCGCGAAGACGTCCGCGTCGACGCGTCTCCACCCGGCGAGCCACTGGTCGACGGGACCGATGCCGGCGTTGTAGGCGGCGAGGGAGACCGGGACGTTGCCGTCGTAGCGCCGAAGCAGCGCCGAGAGCAGGAACGCTCCGAAGTCGATCGCACAGTCGGGGTCCAGCAGCGCCGAGGTCCGGAAGTTCGCGACTCGGAGGACCCGCGCGATGGCCCTCCCCGTAGCCGGCATGAGCTGCATGAGGCCCGCGGCTCCCGCCGGTGACGCAGCGTTGGGGTGGAAGCGGCTCTCGCGGAGCATGACGGCCCAGATGAGATCGGGATCGACGCCGTGGCGGTTGCCGGCGGCGACCACGAGCTCGCGCCAGGCGTGGCGATGGTACTGGCGCGGATCGTCCGGGGGCTCGAGCCGGAGCGCGAGCTCCTCGTCGCCCAGCATCCTCGCGATCCGGGCCAGCGCGGCGCCGTCCGCGCGGTCGAAGGTGCCGGGCCTCAGCTTGTACGCCTGACGGAGCTCCATCACGGCGGCGACGAACGAGCCCGCCCGCGCGAACGTCTCGGCCCGACCGAGCTCGGGGACCGAAGCGCCGTGCCTGCGGACCAGGCCCGACAGCTCGGCCAGCGCGACCGCGCGAGGGGGGATGTCCGACGAATCGCGCGTCGCTCGACCGTCGAGGACGACAGGCGACCCGATCGGCCCCGAGTCGCGCAAGCGGGCCCGGGCCCAGACGCCGTAGTATCCGATGGTCTCGTCCTCCGCCAGCTCCTCGAGGATCGGGCGGGCCTCGTCGTGCCGTCCCGCGGCCTGCGCGAGCCTCGCCCACCAGTAAGCCGCGCGGTCGCTGTCGTCGGGCGGGTCGTCGCCCAGCCATGCGAGCCCGTCGGCGGCGCGGCCCGCCGAGATCGCGGCCATCGCCGCCTCGATCGCGCCATCGGAGCCGAGAAGCCGCGGCCGCTCCGTGGACAGGATGTTCCAGGCTTCCTCGTACCTGCCGGCCGCGAGGTAGAGGTTGGCCGCCTGCATCTTCTTCGAGCGCCCGAGGACGGCTGGATGGGAGTTGCCGACGATCTTGGACGCCAGCTTGCCGAACGCGGACTCGGGCTGCGACGCCGAGCTCGGGACCCGATCGAGAAACGCCGCCTCGTCGCGCTCGTTCGCGAGGAGGTACTCCCGGCCGACGCGCTCGGTCGGCCTCTCCACCTCGAGCGCTGCAAAGAAGTCCGCCCCGAGCTCCGGCGCCGGGCCGAGCTCTGGTTCATCGATCGAGGCCTGCAAGCCCGGCGGCGTCACGGACGGTCGTCCGCTGGCCGCGCTCGGCGGCGGCCGGGTCGAAGCGCCCTCGATCCGCCGCGCCTCGGCGGCCCGCCGCCAGAGGGGCGTGCTCGGCGGTCGGGTGACCGCCGCTTGCTCGCTCCCTCCCCTCCTGGTGGCGACCAGAAGCGGGACGAGGATCAGGCCGAGAAGCAGGGCAAGACCCAGATAGCGCCAGCCTCCGTTCCCGTGGCGGCCGGACATGACGACGAAGCTTAACATCGAAGCGCAGTCGGGACCCATCGAGTCGGGGGCAGCTCGATTCCGCTACAATCCGGCCTGGGAGGGTGCCGGAAGTTGACGCAAGCAGTAGAGGTTTGCGCGGACGCACCGTGGCGCAGCGCGAAGCAGTAGACGTTTTCGCGCACGCGCCGTGGCGCGGCCGGGAGCAGATCCAGTGCCGTACGGGCACAGCCGCGCCGATCGCCCGCCGCTCGGCGAGCGCGAGCGCAGCGGCATCTGGAGGACATCGAGAGTTTCGTTGCAAATCTAAACGCCTCGCTCGCCTCCCCCCGCTCGAAGCGAACGCATCTGAGCGCCACGGCCGCGGTGGATCGCAAGCTGCGAAGCTACGACTTGGTGGAGGCCTTCGACGTCGCAGTGTCGGAGCGACAGAGCGCAGGCCGCAGCCATCTCGTCATCGACGTCCGCCTGAACGAAAGCGACTGGGCGCGACGGCGCCGCTATGACGGCTTCACCGTCCTCGTGGCTCATCCTGCGCTGCCCCACGGACCTGTCGATCTGTGTCGCCTGTATCGCGCCAAGGATGTGGTCGAGAAGGACTTCCAGGTGATCAAGAGCGTCGTCGATCTGCGCCCCGTTCGGCATCGAACCGACGGCAAAGTCCGGTCGCACGTCACCCTCTGCATGCTCGCGCTCCTGCTCGAGCGCACCCTGCAGCACAGGCTGAAGGCCAAGTGCACGGCGCAAGCAGCCCTGGAGATCCTCCAGGGCTGCCATCTGAACCACGTCGCCGGCACCGCCGACGGGATGGCGGCCTACACCCTCACCGAGCCGACCCCCGAGCAGACCGCCATTCTTCGTCTGCTCGGGCTCCAGCGGCTCGGCGACCAGGAGGAAGTCGTCGACCGCATCACCCCTCGATGACGTTTGTGCCTACGCGCACCTGCTAAGTCCGCGGAACGTCGGCATGTCCGCACAGGGGTGGTCAACTCGGGGGTCACGGTCACGGTCACGGTCACGGGCTCGGCCACGGGCTCGGCCACGGGCTCGGCCACGGGCTCGGGCTCGGGCTCGGACTCGGGCTCGGCCACGGGCTCGGACTCGGCCACGGGCTCGGGCTCGGCCTCGATTCCGCCGCCTCGTGGCGAATCACCGGAGCGACCTGCCCGGACTCTGCCTCGTGGAAGCCTGACGGGACGGCGCCCTGCCGGCCTGCCGGGCCGTGGCTACCGACCACCGAGCCGGTCTGGGGGCGCCTCGATTCCGCTACAATCCGCTCCGTGAACTGGAAGGCCGTTTACGTGGAGAGTCGCCCTCACGTCCTGCGCGGCTCGCGCTTCCGGGTGATCGGCGTCTCGGCGATCGGCGGTTCCATCCTGGTCATCTGGGCCCTGGCGGGCGGCGTCGGCTGGTCGTTCGCCGGAGGCGCCGCAATCGTGGCGGTGGTCGTCGCCGCTTTCGCGCGCGAGGCTCGCGAGAACGCCCGCCTGCCGCAGCTCGTTCTCATCGGCAGCGTCGTGGACAAGGGCATGCGCAGGTTCACGGACTCCGGCGGAGTCGATGGACCCGCACACCGGGTGGGCGTCTCACCCCGCGTGACCATCGCGGTCCGCGAGGCGTTCGACCTCGCGGAGGACGGCACGCGCACGAGCCGACCGGATGAGCAGAAGGAGCACGTCATCGAGCAGCTCCGCTGGTATCGCGCGCTCGAGGCCGGCGATGAGGTCGTGCTGGTCTGCCTTCCGAAGTCCACGGACCCGGTGCACAGGGTCTCGCCTGCGATTGCCGCCCGGACCCGGAGCCAGGGCTCGTGAGGCCACGGGGCCGCCTGAAGGCGGCCCCGTGGCCCTGCGTGCCACGGCATGCCCGGTCCCGCGGCCGCCAGGGCGGCCGCGGGACCCACCAAGCCCATGGCGCACGGCTGCCGCTCGAGGCGCGGGCGGAAGGTCCATCACTCGAGGGGATCCACCGGATCCCCGAGAGGCTCCGCTCAGCAGAACCACGGCTCAGACAGCCGCGGCTGAAAATGCGTACTGCGAAGTGAGGTCGAAGGGGCCGGCCCGAGGCCCACTACCGACCGGGCCGCGCTGCGGATGTGATCGAACGTCGCGGCCGGATCCTCGCCCGCAGCCGCGGCCCGCCGGGCGATCGACTCGACATGGCGGTGCAGCAGATCCATCCGCGGATCGGGATGGCGCCATCTGTACGCGAGGGCCGCCGGGTCGAGCTCTCCCAGCCATGGAGCGCCCTTCACTCGTGGGAGCAGGAGCGAGCCCGGCGGCAGGAGGAGCCGGATCGTGAGCTGCACCGCGTCGACGGCGCAGACCAGATCGCGAGCCGCGATCAGGTCGACGAGATCGAGGTAGTCGTCGAGCGTCGACCAGGGGGTGAACGGAATGAACGACGGTCGCAGCGTGAGCCCGAGGTCGCGCGTGATGTCGAACAGCTCCAGCGCGTCAGCGCGGGTATGGCCCTTCTCCAGTTGGCCCAGCACCTCGTCGCTCAGCGACTCGAGGGCCGTCACGACGAAGGCGCAGCCCGACCTCGCCATCTCGGGCAGGACCGCTCTGTGCCGCAGCAGGTGCTCGACCTTGGCGGTGAAGTCGAACGAGACGCCCGGGAACCGCTCGCGCATTCGCCGGACGACGGCGAGAGAATGTCCGGGCCCGTTCAAGAAGTCCGCGTCGCCGAAGGTGATGTGCCGTGCGCCCATCGCGACCTGAGCCGCCACGTCCTCGAGGACGGTGTCCACCGGAACGACGAAGAAGCGACCGGAGTAGACGGCGGGGACGGGGCAGTGGAGGCACCAGCGCAGGCATCCTCGGCTGGCCTCCGTGTACCCCGCCACCCGCTCCTCGCCGCCGGTGAGCAGCTTCGCGTAGCGGTCGAGCGGCGGGAGCCCGTCCCGGCGTGCCACCGGGAACCGCAGCTTGCGCAGGATCGGGGGCGGAGCGACGGACGGCAGCTCGATCTCCGCCAGCGCGCTTCTCGCGGCCCGCGCGAGCTCCTCGTCGTACTCGCCACCGAGGACGAGGCTCGCTCCGTTGGCGATCAGGAGCTCGCGATTCAGCGGCGCGTACAGGCCGAAGAAGCAGAGCGTGCAGGAACCGTTGATGGCCCGGACGCGCCGCGCCACGCCGCAGGCCAACCTGAGAGCGGTGTGCATGGGCACCGAGATGCCGACGAATCGCGCCTGCGCGATCGCCGCCTCGTCGAGATCTTCGACCGCGAGGTCGAGGCAGCGTGCTTCGACGCCCTCGCGGGCGAGGAACGCCGCGGGCAGCGCGAGCCCCATCGGTTGATGGCCGAGCTCGTAGGTAGAGATGAGGACGACGGAGGGCACCCTACTTGGCGCCCGGCTGCCTCGGCACGAAGTCGGGAGGGAGCGCGGACCCCTCGCCGAAGAAGTACTCCTCCATCTGCTTGGTCAGGAAGTCCTGTCCCTCGGGCGAGACGAGATCGACCCGGAACTCGTTGATGAGCATCTTCGAGTGCTCGAGCCACATCTTCCACGCGTCCTGCGAGACGTTCTCGAAGATCCTCTGGCCGAGCTCGTTGTCGAGCGGCGGCTCCTTCATGCCGGGGAGCTCGCGGCTCAGCTTCACGCACTTCACCATCCGGGTCATTCGATCTCCTCGATAGGCATATAGCGACCGGCTACTACAGAAGCAACTGGGCAAAGTCGAACACGGAATGCTCCCGCGAACCGAAAAAGCCTGCTGCATCCACCTGGCACATGGGTTGCACCATCCCCGCGTGTCGACCGGCGTTTGACCGCCGGCGCCTTCTGGTCTAGGAGAACCCGCCCCATGGAAACGCGCAGCGAACAGATCGCTGTCCTGCTCAACGCTAACGCGAAGAGCGTCGGCAGGCGGACCGTGGACACCATCCGCGAGACGCTGCCGCGAGCGCACACGTTCCTGTCCAGGAGCCGCGACGACGCTCAGCGGCACGTCGACCGCATCGTCCACGAGGACTTCGGGCTCGTCCTCTGCGGTGGAGGAGATGGATCGGTCGTCACGCTCCTGAACCTCTTGCGAAGGCGAGCGCCGAGGCTCCCCAGGCTCGGGCTCCTGAAGCTCGGAACCGGCAACGCCTGGGCACGCGCGATGGGCGCGCGCGGCCTGCGCTGGACGCTCGAGCAGCTCCAGCGAAGGCCCATCGCCGAGGTCCCGAGCGATCGCTTCGACCTCGTCGAGGTCGAGGGGATGATCACGCACTTCACCGGGGCGGGATGGGATGCCCGCCTGGTCAACGACTTCAACGACCTGGTGCGCGGCTTGGGTGTCAAGGCCGGAAAGTCGGTCGCGGCCTACATGACCGCGCTCTTCTCGAAGACGGTACCTGCGGAGGCGCTGGACTTCCAGAGGTACGGCCAGGCCGAGGTGCAGGTCGAGACGCTCGGCGGCGACGTGGTCCGGGTGACGCGCGACGGCAGCGAGGTTCCCGTGACCGTCGAGCCGGGTACCGTCATCCATGCAAGCCCCGTTTCCGTGATCGGCTGCGCGACGACCGAGCACTACGGGTTCGGGTTCAAGGCGTTCCCGTACGCGCGTCGCCGTGCCCGGATGTTCAACTTCCGCGCCCTGAACATGTCCGTCGGTCAGGCGGTCGTGTCGATCCCGGCGCTCTGGCGGGGGACGATGACCGGCGAGCCGATCACCGACTACCTCGTCCAGGACATCCAGGTGACGTTCTCGCGGCCGCTTGAGTTCCAGGTCGGCGGCGACGCGATGGGCAAGCGCCATCAGGTCCGGATGCGGATCGCGGACGAATCGGTCGACATCGTCGACTTCAGGCGTCTGGCGCAGATGAACTAGTGCCCGCCCTTGCCGGTGGGCTTGGCGTGCCAGATCCGGGTCGTCAGCACGAAGCCGAGGAGGGCGAAGGGCACCATGAAGAGCGGCCAGTAGGTCCAGCTCTTGGGAGTCAGGTAGCCGAGCGCGAACGACTGCACGGCGGTCCCGAGGTAGACGAAGCCGTCGATCACGCCGACCGCGGTGGCTGCCCCCTTGCGACCGCCGAAGTCCATCGTCGCGGTGCCGGAGAGAACGCCGTGCGTGCCGATGACGCATAGCGACATCAGGAAGACGCAGACCCCCAGCCAGAGCGGCGAGAGCGTCGTGACCGGTCCCGCCTTGAAGGCCCGCGAGTCGCCGGCGCGCATCGAATTGCCTGGATCGAACAGGGCGAGCTCGACGACCCGACCGTGGCGGCGAACTCGCGCCGGGATCGTGCGCCCTTCGCGCTCGGTCCCGCGATACGGGTGCGCGGCGCCGTTCGTGCACATGCACTTGACCGTGTCGAAGCGCGATCCGTCGCGGCAGGTCGCGGGCACGCACGCGACGGCTCGCTGGACGTCCTCCCATCTGTCGACGTCGTCGACGCCGGCTATCGCGAGGATCTCGTCCCCGCGCTCCAGCCTGTCCTGACCGATCAGCGCCCTCGAGTTGTCGACCCAGTCGACGCGGTTCGTGGTGTCGCCGAGGGTGAAGTACATCGCCACGGCGGCGAGGGCCAGGACCGCGTAGAGCCCGCCGGCGGCCGGCGCGCGCCGGCTCTGGAAGAAGACGTCGCTGACCCAGCCCGCGACGTTGCCGCCGATCACGCCGGCGACCATCAGGACTCCGCCCCAGCCTCCAGTCAGGAACGGAGCGAGGAAGACCAGCCCTCCGCTGATCAGGTACCAGGCCTTGCGCCTGCCCGCTGCCTTGCGCCCGAGGAGGAAGAAGGCGACCGCCACGGCGAAGCAGGCGCCGACCCAGAGCCACTGGGGCGAGCTGTCGCGCAGGTAGTGCTCGGTCGGAAGCACGAGCCACTCCTTCGCGTAGATCGGGTACCAGTGCATCACGCTCTGGCGCAGCACGCCGGTGCAGAACTCGATGAAGGCGACGGTGAGGATGATCGGGTTCGTCAGGATCCGGCGCATGATCTCGAACACCGGGACGTCCCGCGAGTCGCCGGCGGAGGCGTCACCGGTCTCGAAGTCCTCGTGACCGGCCAGCGAGGGGCGATCCTTGAGCAGGAAGAGCTCGATCGCGGCCATCGCGCCGAGGAGCAGCGCCGGCAGGTAGAACACCCAGCGCGCGCTCGCGGCCTGGGCGCCCGAATCGCCCGCGACGAAGGTGAGGATCCAGCCGTTGACCGTGAAGGCGAAGAAGATGCCGCTAGAGATCATCGTGCCGAAGATCCCGGAGAAACCGCCGCGCTCGCGCACGTGGAACCAGTGCGCGTTGACCTTGACGATCGCGACCGCGCCGAAGCTCTGGAAGTACATGTTGCCGGCGTAGAGGATCGCGAAGGTGAGCCGCAGGTCGGAGGTGTCCGCGCCGGCGGCCGTCACCCCAGCGACGTAGAGCCCCATGGCGAGGTTCATCACGGCCGCGCCCACGACCGCGAAGATCATCGCGCGCTTGCCGCCGACCTTGTCCGTCAGCGGGCCGTTCAGGAGGAAGGCGACGCCGTACACCAGCGTGCCGGCGCCGAAGATCACGCCGAAGTCCTCCTTCGTCATCACCTGCCCGAGCGCGTTCTTGGCGACCGTCAGGTTGTAGCGACCCATGTAGAGGAAGGCGTATGCGAGCCCGAGCGGGAACCAGTTCAGGAAGCGCCGGAGCCGGAAGGCTCTCGAGTGATCCGGCGGGCCGCCAGCCGTGGAGGCGGCCTGTCGCGGCGCGGGCTCGACCGCAGCGGCTTTCGGGGATGCTTCCGACATGGGTGCCGCCGACGGTAGTGCCAGCCCGGCGAAGTTTCTAGACGAAACGTGTCCCGGGATCCGAGCGGTTCCCGATGGGGCGCATTGCAAACTGCACGGATCGGAGCGATCGTTCGGCCCATGAGAGGTGTGTTCTTCCTCCTCCTCGCTGCGGGGCCATGGGCTTGCGGGGGCGATGGCGCTCTGCCGGGGCGTGACGCCGGTGGCGCGCCGCCCGATTCCGGCGCTGAGCCGGACGCGGCGCTCGATTCCCCGGGCGGCGAGCCCGATTCCAGCTCGCTGCCACCGTTCCCGAAGACGCTCGCGCCGGCGTCCGAGCTCGGAGAGCGCGCCGGGAGGCGCATCGCCCGCGCGGTGATCCACTTCCATACGCCGATCTCGCACGACGCGTGCGACGGCGACGGCTGGGTCGACGGTGTCATCGACGAGGAGTGCCTCGCCGACATGCGCCGGGGCATCTGCGAGACGCGGCAGGACATCGTGTTCGCGACGGACCACGACGACTTCCATGCGGAGGTGTCCTTCCCGGATGTCTTCCTCATGCGCGAGGGCGACGAGCCCGTGCTCGACGGCCTGGGAAGGCAGATCGGGTCGACGATCGCCTGCCCCGACGGGACGCGGCCGCTGTTCCTCACCGGGGAGGAGAACGAGATCATGCCCGTCGTGGAGCGCGAGCATCCGGGCGTGACCGGCACACAGGACCTGCATGACCTCATGAACGCCTCCGACCTCGCCGCGGCGGACGCGATGCGCGGAACCGGGGCGCTGGTGCTCGTCCCGCACGCCGAGCACTGGACGCCGGAGCGCGTCGTCGAGATCGGGGCCACCGGCATCGAGCTCTACAACTTCCACGCGAACCTCGACCGCGACATCCGCGAGGAGTACCTGGGCCTGCCAGCCGACGACGCGATCGCCAACGTCCTCATCTACGCGCTCGACCAGGACCACCCCGAGCCCGATCTCGCGTTCACGGCCTTCTTCGCCGAGAACGGCCCGGACATCGATCTTTTCGACACGCTCCTCGGCCGGGGCGTGCCCATCACGGGCCTCGGCGGCAACGACGTCCATCAGAACTCCGCCCCGGGCCTGCTCGCGGACGGCGAGCGGGGAGATTCGTACCGGCGGCTGCTCCGCTGGCTCTCCAACTACCTCCTCGTGGACGAGTTGACCGCGGATGCAGCGCTCGAGGCCATCGCGGCGGCGCGGCTCTACGTCGCGTTCGACGCCTTCGGCACGCCCGCGGGGTTCGACTTCCGGGCCGAGGACGGCTGCGGCGACCGGACCGAGATGGGAGGCGAGGTCGACCTCGCCTGCGAGCCCGCGCTGACGCTCGACGTACCTTCCGTCCACGCGCTCGACCCGTCGCTCCCCGCCCCGATCGTTCGGGCCTCGATTCTCCGCGTGGGTGAGGGCGTGCGGGAGGAGGTGGCTACCGCAGCCGGCGGCCAGGTGGTGCATGTCCCCGCAGCGTCGGGCGTGTACCGCGCGGTAGTCTGGATCACGCCCGAGCACTACCGCCCCTATTTCAACGGCGCCGACGCCCCCTATGTCCGCGAGTTTCCGTGGGTCTACTCGAACGCCATCCGCGTTCGCTGACGATTGCTTGCGAGGTGATGAATCATGAGACCATCGATCTATCTGCTCCTGGTCCTCGCCGTCCTCGGGTGCTCTTCCGGACGCGGCAGCGGCGACGACGACGACGACACGACCGACGGAGATGCCGACGCGGACACGGACGTCGATTCGGACGCGGACGCGGATTCCGATTCGGACGCGGACACGGACGCCGATTCGGACGGTGACACGGACTCGGACGGCGACTCGGACACCGACGCGGACGCCGACGGCGACGCCTGCCCGGTGGCCAGCGTCACCGACTGCGGCCAGATCGGCGACGCCGAGGCGCAGGAGCGAGGCTGCTGCCAACCCGACGGCGTCGCCGCCTTCTGCGACGGCGGAAGGCTGGTCACGACCGACTGCGGCGCCTTCGACACCACCTGTGGCCAGGTCGACCAGTGGAACATGGCCTACTGCGAGCCCAACGACCTCGGTGGCTGCCGCGAGGTCGTCGCGCCAAGGACCTCGGGCGAGATCCTCGAGTACTCGGCGATCCAGATCAACTGGGACATGGCCTGCTGGGCCGACGAGGACGACTCCCTCTTCATCTTCGTCGAGGACACGGAAGAGGACGACATCGCGCTCAGGTTGGTGATCTTCCGCGATGGCGGACCATCGGAGGGCGAGACGGTCGACATGAACGAGTACGCCGGTCTGGCGGCGCCCTTCTTCGTCGAGACTCTCTCGGGGGTTGCCTTCGACGAGGGCGGCAGCTACGACGGCGAGTACCTCGCGTACGCGGGCAGCGCCACCATCGAGGCCTTCGACGAGGACACGCCCGTCGGCTCGACCTTCCGGATCCGCTTCGACGACCTCTGGGCGCGCGAGATCGGCGCCGGCCAGGTCTGCGAGGAGGTCGAGGACGGGCGCCGCATGCACATCGACAGCGTCACGATCGAGGTCGCGGTCGGAGCCCTGCACGAGGACTCGGAGTGCATCGAGTGGGGCGGCGGTTGACCTGTTACCAGTCACTCGCTTCCCGCGACGAGGGTCCCTTCCCTCACCTTGACGCCCTGAAGGCCGATGCCTAGATGGCCTACGTCCCCATCCACAAGGAGGCGTATATGGGTGCGAGACGGATCGTGATCCTGGTTTCCGTTCTGGCGGTGATGGCAGCGGCCCTGGTGGTCTCGGCGCAGCGGCGCGGGGCCGTGCACCCCGGCGAGGTCACGGCCCCGGCCTTGATGACCTCACGGGCGGATCTCATGAAGAAGGCGCCGATGGTGGACGCACCCGGCGTGTACAAGATCTGGGAAACGGAGCACACGCCGCAGCTCTCCTCGGAGCTGATCCAGGTCTACGGCACCGTTCCGATGCACTTCCATCCGGACGGAAGCCACCGCCTTTACATGATCGAGGGGGAGGTCGACATGGTGATCGGCGACCGCACGATGCACATGCGGCCCGGCGACTACATGATGATCCCCCGCGGCGTGCGCCACAAGGTGACCGTGACGAGCCAGACTCCAGCGCTGGCGGGCTCGGTCGCCGTACCGCCGTTCGATCCAGCCCGAACTGTCTGGATCGAGCCCCGCCCCGCCATGGCCCCTGCCGAAGAGCGCCCCGCGACGCAGCCCCGGCGCTAGCCCCTGCCGCGAGGTGATATCCTCGCGGGCATGATCACACGTCTGGTCTTGCTCCTCGCGCTCGTTCAGACTGCATGCGGCGACGGCGACACCGCCGACGACGACACCGACGGCGACGCCGACTCGGACTCGGACACCGACTCGGACTCGGACACGGATTCGGACACGGATTCGGATACGGATTCGGACTCGGATTCGGATGCCGACTCGGACGCCGACTCGGACTCGGATTCGGACGCCGACTCGGACTCGGATTCGGACGCCGACTCGGACTCGGACTCGGACGCCGACGGCGACGGCGACAGCGACGGCGATGGCGATGGCGATGGCGACGGGGACTGCGACGACGCGCCTTGCGTCCCCGGTCAGTGCCGGATGGACGAGTGCGACGCCTGCGAGGAGCCGACTGGACAGCTCGGCAACGGTTGCTGCGGCTGCGGCGACGACGGGTTCTGCGACCAGCCCTGTCGCTGCGCGTCACCCGACACACCGATCGCAACCCCCGAGGGCGATCGCCCGATCGCGTCGCTGGCCGTAGGCGATCTAGTCTACAGCGTCGACGGCGAGGCCATCGTGCCAGTCCCGATCGTCCGGATCTCGCGCGCCTCGGCCGTCGGCCATCACGTCGTTCGAGTGACGCTCGGCGCCGGGCGCACGCTCGCGATCAGCCCCGCTCATCCGACCGCGGATGGCAGGACGTTCGGCGACCTGCGGGCCGGCGACCTCCTAGACGGGAATCGAGTGGTCGGCGTCGAGCTGGTCGCGTACGAGCACCCGTTCACGTTCGACATCCTGCCGGGCTCGGCCGGCGGGATGTACTTCGCGGCGGGAGCCCTGATCGGCAGCACGCTCGCTCCCTGAGCGGCGCGTCCCTTGGTTTCCGGCCGGTAACACGCCAGTAACTTCCTCGTTCGTCCCCCTGATGAGCCTCGACGCGGTCCGAGGGGCGCGGACAATCTAGGGTCCATGGAACCGACCTCGGGTATCGACCACGGCGACACTGCCTGGATGCTCGTCGCGACGGCGCTCGTCCTCTTGATGACGCCGGGGCTCGCGCTCTTCTACGGCGGCATGGTGAGGCGCAAGAACGTGCTCGGAACTCTGATGCACTCGTTCTTCGCGATGGGGCTCGTCTCGATCCAGTGGGTCGCCGTCGGATACTCGCTCGCGTTCGGACGAGACCACTCGGGGATCGTCGGCGGCCTCGAGATGGCTCTGTTGAACGGCGTGAATGGCGCCCGAGGGACGATCCCGCACCTCGTCTTCGTCGCCTACCAGGGGATGTTCGCCGTGATCACGCCGGCGCTGATCGCCGGGGCGTTCGCCGAGCGGATCAAGTTCTCGGGGTACGTCCTGTTCACGCTGCTCTGGGCCACGCTCGTCTACGACCCGGTGGCACACTGGGTCTGGGCGGAGGGTGGCTGGCTGTACCGGGCCGGCGCGCTGGACTTCGCAGGCGGCACCGTCGTGCACCTCATCTCGGGCGTCTCCGCCCTGGTCCTCGCGCGCGCGATCGGTCCCCGGATCGGGTTCGGTCGGGACAAGCTCATCCCGCACGACGTCCCGATGACGGTGCTCGGAGCGGGCCTGCTCCTGTTCGGCTGGATCGGCTTCAACGCGGGCAGCGCGCTGGGCGCGAACGAGACGGCCGGGCTGGCGCTGACCACGACGTGGATCGCCGCCTCCGGAGGTGCCCTCTCCTGGAGCGCAGCGGAGTGGTGGAAGCACGGAAAGCCCTCGACGCTCGGCACCGTGTCGGGCCTCGTGGCAGGCCTCGTCGGGATCACGCCGGCCGCCGGCTTCGTGGGCCCGGGGCCGGCGCTCGCGATCGGCGCGGCCGCCGGGCTCGTCTGCTGGCTGGCGGTGATGGCGAAAGGCCGCCTCGGCTATGACGACTCGCTCGATGCGTTCGGCATCCATGGCGTCGGCGGGCTCCTCGGGGCGCTCCTCACGGGCGTCTTCGCGTCGAAGGCCTGGAACGCCGCCGGACAGGACGGCCTGTTGCGGGGCAATGCCGCGCAGCTCGGGACACAGGGGATCGGCGTCGTGGCCTGCGGCCTCTACGCGGCCGTGGCAACGGCGGCGATCGTCGTCGTCGTGAAGGCGACCGTGGGCCTCCGCGTGGACGAGGCCGACGAGCGCGAGGGCCTGGACACGACCCAGCACGGCGAGGAGGCCTACAACCCCTGATCGCCTTCGAATCGCCGAGCGCAGGTGCCGGCTTGACGGAACCCTGCGGCGGCATCATCTTGTGCCTTGCCGCGCTCAGCGGCAGCACGTGAGGCGAGGTGCCCACGTGTCGAACCCCGGCCGGGAGCGATCGCGCCCCGCCGAGAGGAGGTCTCACATGCATCCAGCAGCGATGTGGTGGTGGAAGAGGGCTCGCCATGCGATGGGCGGTGGCTGCGAAGTCTCGGCGGGCTGCGGGCCCGCGGATCACTGTGGCCCGGCAGCCGATGCGCCACACCCGTGGCACGCGCACGGCTTCGAGCCGTTCGGCGGAGGTCCGTTCGGCGGAGGTCCGTTCGGGGTGCGCCGGCCTCTCAGGTTCCTCGCGTACAAGCTCGATCTCGACGAAAACCAGGTCGCCGAGGTCGCGAAGATCCTGGACGAGCTGAAGACGGAGCGCGCCCAGGCCTCGGTCGATGACCGGCGGACGGCCGCGGCGCTGGCAGACGCACTGTCCGGCGACGCCTTCGACGCGGCCAGGGTCGGTCAGGCGGCCAGCCAGCGGGTCGCGAGCGCCGAGCGGCTGGGCGCCGCGGTCTCGCGGGCGCTGGAGCGCATCCACGCCGTCCTGCGCCCCGAGCAGCGCGCCCGACTCGCGACTCTGATCCGGACGGGCGTAGTCACGATCTAGGTGCCGCTCGGACCGGGCTCGGGGGGCATCGGGCCGCCTTGTGGCGGCCCGATGCCCTGCGTGCCATGGCATGCCGGGTCCGGCGGCCGCCCGAAGCGGCCGCAGGACCACCCAAGCCCTTCCAGGCGGCGACTGCAGCGAACTACGAGCGGCGGCGCCTGCGGATCGCAATCAGCGGGATGACGCACGTCAACAGGGCCCCGGCGCCCGAGCCGGAAGGCGAAGCACCGGCCGTGCGGCAGGCACAGCCCGCTCGCTCGTCGGTGTCGATGCCAGCGTCCGCACCCGAGCCCGCGTCGGTGTCGGTATCCGAGTCCGCGTCCGAATCCGAATCCGTGTCCGAGTCCGTGTCCGAATCCGAGTCCGTGTCCGAATCCGAG
>JACPQR010000153.1 GCA_016190375.1 Deltaproteobacteria bacterium | reverse complement strand
CTAGTGGCTCGCGGCGCAGGTTCGGCCAGAGGTTGCGCGATGACGCCTTCGGAGCCGGAAGAAAGGCTCTCGCAAAGCCGCAAAGTCGCGAAGTTCGGATGGGTCTGCCACACGGCGGAGTCGACCAAGCCAGCGCCAAGCGAAATCCGGCGTCCGGCCCTTTGCGCCTTGGCGCCTTTGCGCGAGACGCTTCTCCCGGGACCGCCCTCGACTCGCGCGCCGCAGTCCAAGACGGCGCGGTCCGGCATCGTCCTCCAACCCCTGGCCGGCATTCGCCGCTCGGTACTAGATGCGACCCCGCTCTCGGAGGCCATGGCGATGGTTCCCGATTCTCGGCCATCGATGAGACCAGCTCGTCCTCTGATGCGTGATGGTGCCGGAGCCGGAGACCCTCATGGACCCCGTGCTGCGCGAGGTGGACGGTGGTCGGATGAGGACCGGCGACCCAGGGAGGTCCCCGACGGGGGACACGACGGTGGTCGAGGCCAACATCTCGAGGAGATCGAGAAGATGATCCCGCGCGCGCGTCAGGTCTTGCGGCAAACGCGAGCCGCATCAGTACGGGCGTGACCAACTCCAGGCTCGAGCGCTGCTTCGGCATGCACACCAGCCGCTACCGTGCGCGAACAACCATGGCCGCCATGGGCGCAACAATCCGCTGAGCTCGATCGCGGCGCGCACCCGCGAGAAACGCACACCTCGATCACCAAGTCAGAGGCGGGCGGCGAGAGATCATGGCTCCTCTCTGCGCATTCCTCACTGCGACGCAGCCAGGCACGGCGACCTTTCCGCGACGCTACTGTCCGATCTGCACATCGAGGCGGTACGGGCCCACCGCGTTCTGGCCGTAGGCGCGGACCGCGACGAAGTACGTGCCGGCTGCGAGGTCGGCCGCCGGGGCGTCCTCGGCGGGATCGATGAGCGAGCAGACGTCGCCCCCGCCGTCGTCGTCTTCCACGAGCGCGAGGCCGTCGGCGTCGAGGAGCTGGACCACGGTGTCCATGGGGCAGTCGTCGCCTCCGTCGGCGACGGTCTCGACTCGGACGTTCGCGCCATCGGCCACGGTCAGCTCGTACAGATCGACGTCCGATCCCTCCGCGGACCAGCCGCATGCGGCGAACGTTGCATCGAAGGGCCCCGCCGCGTCCGCGATCGTGTCGTTCGGCTCGGCGTCGACCTCGCTCGACGTGATGTACACGTAATAGCGAGGAACGGCGGCGTTGTTGTCCCAGTCGGTCACCTCGACGTAGTAGAGGCCGGCGGTGAGGTTCGCCGCGCCGCCCAGCACCTCGGGATCGATGAGCGGGCATTGGCCGTCGCCCCCGCTTCCCGGCACGAGCTCCACTCCTCCGGAGTCGAACAGCCTGAGGCCCACGGACGAGGTCCCGGTGCCGCAGCCACCGAAGCCGTCGTCGGCCCGGACCGTGATGTCGCCTCCGCACCGCAGCCGGAAGGAGAAGTTGTCGTCGTCCTGCTCGGCGGGATCGATCGACCCGCACACCATGCCCACGGGCGATGAGGTGGCCGTCTCGAGCGAGTCGTTCGGCTCGGCCTCCGGCCTGCCGTCGATGTCCTCCACGATCGCCGCGACGTGGTAATCGCCCGTCTCGTCGCCTCCGACCTCGTCGAGCCTGACGAAGTGGAGGCCCGGGCCGACGACCTCGGTCAGGGCGCCGCACCGGCCCTCGCCGCCGTCGCTCGCCAGCTCGGTCTCGCCGTCGGGATCGAAGAGCGTCACGCGAACATCGGCCGCGCAGCCACCCTGGCCATCGCTCGTCTCGACGGTGACTCGCCCTCCGCAGCTCCCGGTCACGTCGATGGCGAAGAAGTCGACGTCGCCGGGCTGGCCGAAGCCGCCCAGGAGGCCGAGGTCCCCGCGATCGGGGTCGGTCGCGTCCTCGACGACGTCGTTCGGCTCCACCTCCGTCGCTCGCCGCACCTCGAGCGCGTAGGGTCCGAGCTCCAGCTCGTCGAAGCCCGTCACCCCGATCAGGATCGGAGAGCCGCTCTCGGCCGACGCCTTGGCGAGGGAGCAGTTGCCCACGCTCCCGCCGTCGTCGTCGTCGTCGAGGAGCGTGACCCCGTCGGCGGCCCATGCCGTCACGACCGTGTCGACCGAGCACCCGCCGGCACCGTCGCTCGTCTCGATCTCGTAGGTCTGGACCGCCACGAGATCCGTGTCGATGCGGAAGAAATCCGGATCGTCAGGGCACAGCGTGAGGACCTCGGTCATCCCGACGCCGATGGCCGTCGCGTCACCGAGGACGTCGTCCTCCTCGTTCGCGTCGGGCTCGCAGAGGTCGCCCGAGCAAGCTCCGTCCGAGCAAGCGTCGAAGTACGTTTCCGGATCCTCGTCGTCGCAGGGCTCGTTCTCGTTGATCGCATCGACATCACATTCCCCGTCGGCCGGATCGCACACGCCGACCGAGCACGGCCCATCCAGGTCGGAGCACACGACGCCTTCGCAAGAATCGGCGTCGCCATCCGCGTCGGTGTCGCCGTCCGCATCGGTGTCGCCGTCCGCATCGGTGTCGGCATCGGTGTCGCTGTCGGCGTCCCCGTCGGCGTCCGAATCCGAATCCGAATCCGCATCGGAATCAGCGTCGGCGTCCGCATCCGGACCGGCGTCGTCGTCGCCCTCCGGGCAGCCGGTGACGCTGGCGGCCAGGACGCAGAAGATCACCCGAAGAAGCCGCACCGCTGCACCTCCCCTCGAGACGCGGACGGTAGCACGTGTCAGGCGCCGCCGAGGAACGGGGCAAGGACCGCGCGATCGAACCACACCTCGTTTCTCGAGATCCGGTCTCCTCTCACGAGAACCAGGTCCATCCCGTCGGCCTCCACCGCCCGGTCGTCGTTCGGGCGCCGGAACACGGCGTGCCAGAGGACCGCGGCTCCCTCGGTCCCGGCGAGCGGGTGTCCCTCGCGTAGCGACCAGTGCATGGTCCAGGAAGCGAAGAGCTTCGTCAGGTAGCGCCGCATGGCGTCGGCGCCACGGACCTCGCCGCGGGTGTTGGGATCGCGGTAGACGACGTCGTCGGTGTAGCAGGCGACGACCCGCTCGACGTCCTGCGAGTTCCACGCGGACAGAAACCGCTCGGCGAAAGCCACCAGCTCCGACTGGGTCATGACTCGTCTCTCCTCACGTTCGTTTCATCGAGATGCCGCGCGCAGCGTAGACCGTGTCTCCGCCGGCAGTCCAGGCGTCCGACCACGATCACTGTCGTGCACACCGCGTGGGCTCGGCGGACCCCGCTGGCGGCAGAAATCCGCGGAAGCGGACGTGGCATGGCTCGTGCGTCGACACGAACGGGATGATCGCGCGAAGTGCGCTCGCGATGGCCGCCCTCGGCGTGGTCCTGGGGGCCGCTCCGCCCGCTCGCTCGGCCGCGCCCGAGGGCTACCTCGACTCGGCCAGGCCGAACCAGATCGGCGGATGGGCGCGGGATCCCGATCATCCCGGGCCGATCCCGGTCCACATCTACATCGACGGCGAGCTGGCCCACGACATGCTGGCGGACGGCAACAGGCCCGACCTGCCTTTCGCCGACAAGGACCACGGCTACGACTGGACGCCGCCGCCGCTGGGCCCGGGCCGGCACGAGGTGATCGTGTACGGGATCGGCGTCGACGCGAACGGCGCGATCGACGGCGAGAACATGGGGCTCACGAACTCTCCCTCGGTCATCTCGGATGGCTGCAACGGCTTCGTCCTGGCCGACCTCGCCTGGTGCTCGGGCGTGCCTGCCTACTTCGAGAGCCGCGCGGCCGACACGAGCTATCTGTACAACTCGAACATCAGGGTCGGCGTCGACGGCTCGTTCGGAGGGACGATCTTCGAGCTGTACGGAGCCGGCCACGACAGGAACCTCCTGACCCAGCACGGTGGGGGCGCCGTGCAGCTCTCCATCTGGGGCTACGAGCCGCTCGGGCCCGACGCGTGGTTCGCAGAAGGCTCCTGCGACCCGACCGCCTACGCGACCGAAGAGGCTTGCCGTGCGGAGCACGCGTCCTGCCGCCTGTGGTGCTGCTCGGAGGGAGTCCACGTCGCCGACTGCGGCGCCGTTCGTAGCTGCGTCGACTGGGGCGCCGGCGCACCGTGGAACCCGATCCAGGCGCAGGGGGCGGACTGCGGGTGGGGCGGGGCGTCGAACGACGTCGACGAGCGCGTCGAGGAGCCAGGCTCGGTCTTCACGCGGAAGACCAACCCCTATCACTTCACGAAGAGCACCGCGATGGAGGGCGTGGTCTTCGAGCAGACGACCGCGCTGTTCGATGCCTACGTCCAGATCGACTACCGCGTCACGTACGCGGGGCCCTACTCCTTCGGCCCCCACCCGCAGGAGATCCCGGCGGTGTTCCCGGGAGTCGGGATGAACCACACGTATCATTTCTACGAGGGCGACGCCCCCTGGTCGGGCGCCGAGCCGACCACCGTCGTCGAGCCACCCTCGGACGCCGGGCTCATGTTCCGCCTGCGCGACCGCGAGCCATACCCGCACTCGAACGTCGACCACTGGCTCTCGGAGAGCTGGGTGAGCGCGTGCGACGAGAGCGGCGCGAGCTGCCTGACCGTCGCCGTCTTCTCGCCGCAGTACCGCGAGATCGCGGCGTCCGGGTATCCCGGGAGCGGCTACGGATATCTGACCCCGCTCGGGGGCTTCGCCCTCGAGCCCGGCTTCGACGAGAGCTTCACCGCCTACCTGTTCCCCGCTCGCCACGACCAGGTGATCGCGGGGCGGACGGTCCGGGACTGGATCTACGACCTGGCGGTCACGTACGGCTGCCTGGCCCACGGCCACCCCTGCGACGACGGCGATCCGTGCACCGAGGGCGATCGGTGCGGCGCCGGCGCCGTCTGCGCCGGGGCACTGACGCTCGCGTGCGGAGGCGACGCGGGTGCGGCTGACGCCGGGGGGCCCGATGCGGTGCGAGACGGCGAGGCCGACCGGGATCCGTCGTTCGATGTCGAGGACGCCGGCCCGCGAAGAGGGCGCTCTGGCGGGGGCTGCTCGTGCCGCGTCGAGGGACGAGCTCGAGCGCCGGCGGCTGGGCTCCTCGCGCTCGCCTGCGTCCTCGGTCGGCGGCGCGGCCGCCGGCGCTGAGGGTCAGTCGCCCCCGCAGACGTCGTCGAAGCACTCCATCGCGCCCGGACAGTCGGCGTCGGTCGTGCACTCGACGCTGCACGTCATGCCGGAGCACACGGCGTCATCGAGGTCCGGAACGCCGCAGTCCTCATCGGCGTCACAGTGCGTCTCGCCGGCGTCGGTGAGGGCCTCGCAGGTCGACGAGGAGGGAAGGCAGACCTGTGTTTGCACGCCGCCGCGGGTCTCGGTGTCGAGGCAATCCGTGCCCCCGCCCCAGCAGTCCGACCCGAGCTCGACGCAAGGCCAGCCGCAGTAGGTGCCGATCTCCTCACCCACCTGCGGAGGCCAGCGAGCCACGGCGCAGACTCGCTCTCCGTCGCAGTCCTCGTCGCTGACGCAGGGCTCGCAGCGTCCCACCGAATCCGACGCGGCGTCCGAGCAGGTGTTCGTTCGCGGGTCGCACCCGCGGTTGCCACAGTCGCCGGAGTCGGCGCACTCGGCGCAGGTCCCGTCGGGCAGACAGGCCGCACCGAGGTCGGCCGCGGTGCAGTCGGCGTCGACCTGGCAGCCGACGCACTCGCCGCTCGCGGGGTCGCAGAGCACGGTCCCCAGCGCCCGGCAGTCGTCGTCCGCCAGACAGATCGCGCAGAGCCCGCCGCGACAGAAGGGCCGGTCGTCCTGGCAGCCGGGGTCGGGCGAGCCCTCGGCCTCGAGGCATTCCACGCATTCTTCGTTCGGGTCACAGACCCGCGGCGGCTCGCAGGTGTCCTCGCATTCCTCGCCTTCGCCCTCGCCTT
>JACPQR010000148.1 GCA_016190375.1 Deltaproteobacteria bacterium | reverse complement strand
TTGCCGTGTCCCGATGCCTGGAAACCGGGAACTGCACCCAAAGAAAGGTAGGCCGCGGCCCCGGCCGCCGGTGGCGCGCTCGAGTCCGTCCGGAGATTGAACAGGAAGGCTGGAAGTCAGGAAGGAACATCTCGGTCCGGTCCTTCCATCCTTCCCGCCTTCCTGTTCAACCTCCGGGGCAGGCGGAGCGTACTACCCGACAGGACGCGCGCCGAAGATGGCGGTCCCAACGCGCACGAGGGTGGCGCCCTCCTCGATGGCCGCCTCGAAGTCGTGGCTCATTCCCATCGACAGGTGCGGGAGCTTCTCGGGGCCGCCCAGCTCGTCCCTCAGGGCGCGGAGGCGGCGGAAGATTGGACGGGCATCCTCGAGGCTCGCGGTCAGGGGTGGCATCGTCATCAGGCCCTCGGCGCGAACGAGACCGCCGGTCCTGGCGGTGGAGTCGAGGATCCCTGCGACCTCGCCGGACGGGGCGCCCGACTTCTGCTCCTCGCCCGCGAGGCTCACCTGGACGAGGACGCGCTGCCCGCCAGGTCGCGTGCGGGTGGCGAGCGCCTCGACCAGGCGCACGCTGTCGACCGAGTGGACGAGCTCCGCGTGGACGAGCGCCTTGACCTTGTTCCGCTGCAGGTGCCCGATGAGATGCCACTCGATGCCCTCCAGGTCGGCGAGCGCCCGTGCCTTGGCCTCGAGCTCGGCCACGTGGTTCTCGCCGAACACCCTGGCGCCCGCCGCCCAGGCCTCGCGGATGGCATCGGCGCCGACGGTCTTGGACACCGCTACCAGCGTGACTTCGGCGGGGTCACGCCCCACCCGCGTGCATGTGGCCCGAATCCTCTCTCGCACCTCGGTCAGCGACTCGGCGATGCCGCTCATGGAGCCGGCACCGCCCCCACATTCTCGAGGGCAGCGACCACCTCCGCGGCGGGCAGCCCGATGACGTTCGAGTACGAGCCGTCGATCGCACGAACGAGGGCCATGGCCCTGCCCTGCAGGGCGTAGGAGCCCGCCTTGTCGCGGCCTTCGCCGCTCTGAACGTATCGCTCGATCTGATCGGGCCGGAGCTTCTCGAAGACGACGCGGGTCGTCACGGTCTGGGAGTGCACCTCCGTCGGGCCGTGGAAGATGCAGAAGCCCGTGGTCACGACGTGCACGCGTCCGGAGAGCGTCTCGAGCATTCGACGCGCGTCGTCGTCGTCCGTCGGCTTGCCGAAGATCGTGCGGTCCAGCGCGACGACCGTGTCTGCGCCGAGGACCCACGGCTCGCCGGGGAGCTGCATTGCGACGGCGGAGGTCTTGTGGCGGGCCGCACGGAGCGCGTAGGCACGGGCGCCTTCGCCCTCCTCGGGCACCGGCTCGTCGGGCGCCGAGCGCACCTCGACCTCGATCCCGAGGCCATCGAGGATCTGCTTGCGACGAGGAGAGGCGGAGGCGAGGACGATCACCGCAGGTGCGAGAGAGTGTCCCGCGGCCGCCCCGGAGTCAACGCTGCTGCGCCGAGGCCGCAAGGCGCTCGAGGCGGCCGAGGAGCGTGGTCTCCTCCGCATCCATGTCGGCCGCGCCCTCCCGCAACGTCCTGACGTACGCCACGAGCGGCCCCGCCTCCCGATAGCGGGAGCCCGCGACCAAGGGCTCGATCGCGTCGATGAGCTTTCCGGGCAGGACGGAGCGCGCGATCCGGTGGATCTCGAAGAGCCCGTCGAGCCAGTTCATCTTTCCGGTGAGCTCGGCGACGCGGACGCAAGCCCGCGAGGCGAAGTCGATCGTGCCGGGCTGGACGGGCTGTTCCGAAGAGATCCGATAGTGGATCTCCGCCAGGATCTTTCCGACGATCCACTCCGACTCCTCGATGTTGCGGGCGCCGAGGGCGGACTCGGCCAGATCGAAGAGCAACCTCGACGGCGCCGTCGAAAGATCGGAGTCGTCGGCCGGGCTCCCGGAGACAGGCTGCAGGTCCGTCCGAGTCACCTTCTCGGGACCCGAGCGCCACACCAGGATCATCTCGTGGTCGCCAATCCGGATCCGGTCGCCGGGGGCGATGGGCGTCGGGCTCTTCACGAACGCGCCGTTGAGGAGCACTCCCTCGCGGCTGCCAAGGTCGTCGAGGTGCAGGAACCCCTCGCGGACCCTGATCACCGCGTGGTATCGAGAAACGCGAGGGTCGTCGAGCAGGAGCTGGCAGGACTGGCTGCGGCCAATCACGAAATCGCCGTCGGTGAGGGGAATCTCGCCCCCATGGTACCTGATCCGGAACGCACCCACCGTGCGGTCCATGATAGCGAAACGCGCGGCGAATGGGGCGAGTCCGTTCGACGGTCGAGTCCGACTGCGACCAAAGCTGCCGGGGCGAGCATGGACCGCGGTGAGTCGGCTAGGATGTGCCGGTGCTCACCCGATCGATCTTGGTTCTGACCTCGCATCTGGTCGTGAGCTGCAGCGCCGCAGTGGCCGCCCGCGGCGTGGAGGAGCCCGTGCCGGAGCGCCAGCCACCCGTTCCGGCCTCTGGGCAGCCCCCGCCCGGCGAGGCGGCTGCACCGCAGGCGCCCTCGTGGATAGTCCCTCGCTGCGATCCGGCGGCCGCACGCCCGCCATCGAGCTTCGACGACTTGCAGCCCGATCCGGAGCGCATCTGGACGCTGGAGGTGCGATTCGACCCTGCCGCACGTGACTGGGTGCCGGTGCAGGCGCTGCGGATGCCCCTCCACCACGCTTCGCGCATCGAGTGGGTCGACGATCCGCCTCACGACGAGCTCTCCGGCGCGCGGGAGCGTGTGCTCAGGATCGGCTTCGTGGTCGCCGATCGAAGGCTCGTGCCCTCGGTACACCAGGGCGTACAGGTCGACGCCACCTACTCGCTCGACGTCCTGGAAGTCTGCGAGCCCTGAGCCCGCGATCGCGTCACGGACAGAGGACGGCGCACTCGCGCGAAGAGCAGCGCCATCGGCGCGAGCGGCCATGCCTCGCCAGATGGGCCCCTGGGCGAGATGGCGCACGCTTCGAGCCCGGCGCTGGCCGCGAGCTCGTCGGAGTCCATGCCGTCGGCTCGGGGCCATCACGCACGCTTCCCTCGAGCCGCCAGGCCGCGAGCGAAGCCGGATCGATTCCCGCTTTGCCCACGCCCGCGCACATCGACGACTGTCGGATCGAGCTCTGCTACCGGCCCCTGGACGAGGGCGGCGGAACCGAGCCGAGCGCTACGAACATCGGTGCCGGGGCGGGTCGTCCCGCGGCGCCGCGTCCCTCGGACGCGTCTAGCGGAACGAAGCCGTAGCGCCGGTAGAACTCGACGGCGCCGAGCTTGGCGTCCACGACGAGGCCGACACAGCCCACCTCGTCCCGCAGCTTCTCCGCCAGCTCGAGCGCGAAGCGCAGGAGTGCCCGCCCGAGCCCCCGCCCTTGCTGGGCCTTCCCGACCGCAAGGCGCGCCACGCGAAGCACGGGAATGGGATAGGGCGGCATCCTGCGACCGCCCGGCAGATCGTCTGCATCCAGCGTCGCGGGAGAGACGGTCACGAAGCCGATGAGCTCGCTCCGCTCGACCGCAACGTAGGTGACGCCGATGTGATGACGAAACTGGTTCTGGCCGGCATACCGGTGGAAGTAGCGGTCGAGGTCTTCATCGCCGCTCTGGAAGGACCGCCGGTCGTCGTCCGTCCGGAGCGCGCGGATCTCGACGGTCACTGAACAAGGCCTTCATGGCCCTGGTGGGCTTCGGGGGATGCTCGACGAGCTCGCGGACGCGCCGGGCGCTTCGCGGCGTGAGCACGATCCGTGTCGGGATGATCGCCTCGGGCGGGAGCTCTTCCAGGGCTTGCAAGTGGTGCTGCAACGCCTGCTCGATGAGGTGGGCGCGCGTCACGCCGTGTGCGCGCACGAAACGATCGAGGCGCGCCTTCAGCTCGTCGGGAATGTGAGCGGAGATCTGGGTCGTCGGCATGATCTACACAAGTGTAGAATTCACAGATGATCCGTCAAGCCGGTCCCGCCGCCTTCTTGCGCTTGCGCGAGCGGTCGAGGTCCTCGTCGTCCTCGGCGCACAGGTCCCACAGGGCGGCCCAGACCTTCGAGTACGTCTGCGCCCGCCGGGCTCCGAGCACCTTGGCGACCTCGCTCTTGAAGTTCGGGTAGCGCAGGCCTTCGCCGAGTCGCGCCAGACCCCGCGCGAAGTCCGCGTGGCCGATGGTCGCGCGGTACCGGTAGTCGGTGCCTATGTCCGCGAACGTCTCGGAGAGCTCGGGCATCGCCTGCTTTCGCAGCCGCTCGAGGTCGGCGCGTACGCGCGAGCGAACGGTCAGGTCTCGCTCCTTCGGCTTCTGCACGATCGAGAAGAACCCCGCAGTCGTGAACAGCCACATCCCTCAGACCACCTCCGCGCCGGATGCTCGCCACGACCGGAGCCCGGGGCACATGATCGATGTCACCAGAGCGCAAGAGTCACCGAACGCTCGCGGCCGGCGCGCCTGATGCGCAGGCGGCTCGTCGGGGAGGCGCGCCGGCCGATCGCGGCGAGCGCCTGGATCGCGGAGACGGCGGGCGCTCCGTCGACGTCCACGAGCACGTCTCCACGCTGAACTCCCGCGGCCTCGCCCGAGCCGCCCGGCACCACGCGCGAGACACGCGGGCCGCCAGTCTCGTCTTCGAGCTCGATGCCCGCACGGACGAGCGTTTCGTAGCTCGGACCCGGTGAAGCCCAGATCCTCCGCCGGTCGCAGTCGAAGGCCAGCCGCAGGTGCCTGAGCAGCCCCATGCCCACGAGCGCGATTCCGTCGCCGAGCCGCTCGCGCTCGCGGTCGCGGCCAATCGCCGTGGTCGCCGGGAACGGGAAGGGGCCCAGTCGCAGACCGGCGACCTCGGTCCAGTAGTCGGGGCTGCGGTTGGTGTCCCTGGGCGACAGGAACGCGTCCGTCCCTGGCCGCCGGCGGTGCCTGACCGCCATCGCGGGGTCGTGGACCACCACCTCCACGTCCGCGCCCGTGTCGACGATGATACGGCCTCGAGCGACCTCTTCGACCTCGCCCTCGACCTCGACGACCCGGCGGGATCCGAGCATGGACACGCGCTTCGCGTCGGCCGGCGGGCGGTAGCGCTCGGGCGCGTGCAGCCTCAGCACGGCGGCCGGCGAGTCCACCTCGACGACGAAGCGACGGAAGACGTCCAGCCCGACGAGGCCCGCTCCGTCCAGGATGCCCTCCATGTTCTCCATCACGAGCACCCGAGCGCCGTCGATCACCGCGCCGCCCGCCCGCATCCGGTCGACCACCCCGATCCAGCTCCGGTGCTCGGGCAGCCATGGCGGCCGGAAGATCAAGGGCGCCTCGCCGGTCGGCACGACACCGAAAGCTCGCGCCGTCTCCTCGTCCATCGCCGTGTACGAGGCGCCGCTGTCGAGGATGAAGGAGCGCGAGGCGCCGGTCGACGCCTCGAGATCCACGTAGATGCGGCGTGGATCCGCGATCGGGACCACGACGGGATCGCCGAGCGAGACCGGCGGAGGGCGATCGGGGGAAGCGCGGGCCCAGATCGGAGGACGTCCGATGACGTTCGCTCGCTCGAGTCGGAAGCGAGTCTCGACCGTCCTGTGGCCCTCGGCGACGCCCTGGCCCCACTGGACGGACCCGTTGACGGTCCGGCAGCGCATCCGGGCGGGAACTACTCGGCTCGCTCGGCGGACCCACGAGACGTCGTCGCACGCCACGAGCCGGCTCCAGAGGTCCTGGACGTCGAGCTCGGTGGGCCGCCCAGCGCGCCTCGCGACGAAGAAGGTCAGGGTGCCGCCTCCGGCCGGCCGGAACGCGAGCTCCCATCCGGCCTCCTCGCGACCCACGAAGGCGGCCTCGTCATTGCGGCGAGGCACGAGGAAACCCGCACCGAACAGCGCGGCGTCCGTGCGCGCTTCGGCGAGCCAGACGTCGTCCGCCGACCTGGCGGGAGCCGGACCGACCGCGAGCCACGCCCCCGCCGAGTCCTCGCCGAACGCGTAGGTCGCGGGCTCGTCCCGTCTCGTCCGCCGCTCGGCGAACCAGCGGTTCCGGCCGTCCGGTCCCAGGACGATCTCGCGCGTCCAGGCGCCGGTCCCGCCCTCGACGGAGTAAGCCAGGAGCACGAGCCCGTCGGCCGCCCGCGCGCCCTGGGACATCGACCGCCTCAGGATCGGCATCCGCCAGGCCAGTGCCGGGTCGGAGGGCCCCCTTCCGCTGGTGGGCGGGGCCGGCCAGCTCAGGCAGCCCGCGGCGAGGAGGGCGCTCGCCACGACGGCCGCGAGGGCGTAACGTCCCCCGCACCCATGGCCAAGACACCCCGCATCTCCGGCGCACCGCTGAGGACGCTCGCGGCGTCCACGCGCGCGGCGCCCGTTCGCAGCCTCCTGGCCCGAGTTCTCCGCGAGCAGCTCGGGATCAACGCCGTTCGCGCGCTCGGCGACGAGGTCCGTGGCGAGCTGCCCATGAGCGTCCGCCCGATCCGCGCCCGCCGGTCGTACGATCGACCGTCCGAGGGGCTGGGCGTTCCAACCGTGGGCGTGTGGCCACACTCCTCGAGCTCGTACGTGGAGGCCTACGGATCGGGGAGAGTCACGCCCAGGCAGATCGCCGAGCGGGCGCTCGCGGCGGCTCGCGATCTGGCGACACGGTCGGTGGGGCCCGTACACGTCTACGATGACTCGAGGGCGCTCGAGGCGGCCGCCGCGGCTACCGGGCGCTGGAAGGCGGACCGCGCGCTTGGCCCCCTCGACGGCGTCCCGGTGGTCATCAAGGAGGAGATGGCCGTGCGCGGCCTGCCCACCAGGCTGGGCACGTCCTTCCTTCCGGAGGACGGCGCGCCGGCGGACGGCACCATCGTGGCGCGGCTTCGCGCCGCCGGCGCGGTGATCCTCGGTCACTCGCCGATGACCGAGTTCGGCATGTCGCCCATCGGCGTCAACGGCCATCGGCCGATGCCGAGAAACCCTCATGATCCGGGCCGCGCGGCCGGCGGAAGCTCCACGGGATCCGCGGTAGCGGTCTCGACCGGGCTCGTCCCGGTCGCCCTGGGCGCCGACGGCGGCGGATCGATCCGTACGCCCGCCTGTCTCACCGGTGTCCTCGGTCTCAAGCCCACGTTCGGGCTCCTCTCGCGTTCCGGAGGAGGTCTCGTCAACACGGTCACCCATTTCGGGCCGATCGCTTCGACGACGGCCGACATGGCGAGGTTCCTCGAGGCGGTGTCCGGCGAGGATCCCGCGGACGAGCTCACGAGCGCCGCTCCGGCGCTCGCTCCCGGCGTCCTCGTGGCAGCGCTTGGACGTGGCGTTCGAGGTCTCCGGATCGGAGTCGCCGACGAGGAATGGTCGGTGGCTGCCGAGCCGATCGCGAGGGCAGGTCGGGCGGCGCTCGCGGCGCTCGAGAAGGAAGGAGCCGTCCTGGTCCCGATCCGCATGCCGCTCGCACGTCACGCCGCGGCCATCGGGTACCTGACCATCGGCCTCGAGGAGTTCGCGGGCTTGCACGAGGTCCGGAGGTCCCACAGGGACAAGCTCGGGCCGGACCTGCAGATGACGCTGTCCGGGCTCGAGGCGTTCCAGCCCGACGACTACCTCGACGGCCAGCGGCTCCGCGCGGGCTTGCGGCGGGAGGTCGCGACGGTCCTCGGCGACGTCGACGTCCTGGCGCTGCCGACGACCGGCTGCGCCGCGCCCGCGATCACCGATGCGGAAGCCCGCGGCGGCTTCCTCGATCCGCCCGTCCTGGACGCGCTCTGCCGGTTCGCCTTCCTGGCGAACCTCACGGGGCTGCCGGCGGGGACGGCGCCCGTCGGCCGCGACGGCGACGGCCTCCCGGTCGGCCTCCAGATCGTCGCGGATGCCTGGGACGACGCCACTGTCCTGCAGGTGCTCGCGCACCTCGAGCGGATGGAGGTCGCGCGGGTCGTGCGTCCCAGAGTTTCCGTCGATCTGCTGGTGTGATCCTGCCAAGCCCGATGGCCGAACAAGCGGGCTTGCAGGCCCGATGCCCGCGGTTTTCCGCGTTCCAGCGGCCTCGAGCGTGGACGTGTTGCGACAGATCGGAGGCGGGTGTGGCGGGTCCGCGACAGTGGAAAACTACTGGGCGTGCGTGGCGCTGGTGGTCTCGAACGAGCCGACCACCGTCTGGCGGTCCGGATCGTCGGGCCCGTACGCCGAGAAGGTCGCGGTGAAGTCGATGACCACGGTCCCGGGAGTCGAGCCCTCGGAGACGTCGACCTCCACCTCGTTGGCCATCTCGTCGAAGACCCAGTCACCCTCGCTCGGACCGGAGCAGCCGACCACGTCCATGCGCAGCGGGCGGTCGAGCTGGTTGTCGTAGTTGTAGGCGTCCCACGAGAACTCGAAGTGGGCTCCAGGGCGCAGGCTCGGGTGGTCGATGCCGCCGTCGATCTCGAAGATCGTCATGGCCGCGTCGCTCCCGTTCTGTCCCAGGGCGTGGATCTCCACCGTCGCCCAGCCCTCGTAGGCCCACCCGTTGTGCATCGGGTCCTCGTCGTCGAAGCCCCGAACCGACCCCATGTCGCCCGCGAGCGCCGAATCGGTGATGTCGATCGCTTGCTCCGAGTAGTACGGGTCGTACTCGGGCTCGACCATCTCCTCGTCGGCGTAGGACTCGGTGTCGTACGACTCGTCCCAGTAGTCGCCCGACTCGTCGTACGTCTCCCCACATTCGTAGTCGCCGCAGTCGTACTCGTCGTCCTCCCTGTCGTCCATGATCTCGATGAGCGCGAGCTCGAGGCACCCCGTCATCGAGAGCGCCGACCCAACCAGCACACCCCAGCGGACCCACTTGTTCCCCATGTGCCGCGGTCATGCATGCTCGATGCCCGCCTCGCTGGTGGGTGGCGGCCAAACGCCTCGCACGTTTTCGCTGGCCTTTTCTGCGGACTGCTCGGCGGCGGGTGTCTCGAATCACGACACATCGCGTCCACTTCATGTCACGCCGTCCCCACGTAACGGTCCCGAGCTGCGACATTCGGACATCGAAAGACACGTGGCCGAGGTCCGAGGCACCGCTACTGCAGGTCGAACTCCAGGCCGTACCGGCCCTCGTCGTTGTCGTTGTAGTTGACCACCCGCAGGAAGTAGCGGCCCGCTGGGACCGGCGCGTACTCCATCTGCGTGCAAAGGTCCCAGCGGCTGATGTCATCGGCGCAGGCGAGCGCGGCTGCATCGTCGCCGCACTGGCCCACGCTGGCGGCGGCCCCCTGCACGCCCTGCGCCGAGTACACGAAGAGCACCGTGTCCGTCTCGCAGCCGTTGCCTACGCCGGTCGTCTCGGCGCGTACGGTGGCGCCCTCCACCGGGATCTCCACCCGGAACCAGTCGTCGTCGCCAACCGGGCTGGTCTCCGCCTCGATCCAGTCCCCGGCGCACAGCCACTGGGCCTGGTCGGGACCGTCATTGGGCTCGATCTCGCTGTCCGCCACCGCACAGACGACGTCTCCGTCACCATCTGCATCGGCATCCGCGCCGGCATCGAGATCGCCGTCGGCATCGGCGTCGGCATCGGTATCGGCGTCGGCATCGGTGTCGGCATCGGTGTCGGCATCGGTGTCGGCATCGGTGTCGGTGTCGGAATCGGAATCAGTGTCGGCGTCGGCGTCGGCGTCGCTATCGGCGTCGATATCCGCATCGCCGTCGCCCTCCTTGCCGCCGTCGCGGTCAGCCAGCGGGACCGCGGGGAGCTCGTCCCCGTTGAGCGAGCACGCGGCCACGATCGCGACGAGGGCGAGGCCCGAAAGCTGTCTGGCTGCGACGACCGTCATGGTCGCCGTCTCGCGAGGGCCAGGCAGGCGAGGGCCGACGAGAGCAGCAGCGCCGCAGGCTCCCGATGCGCGCCCGCGGCCCTGCATCCGCAGCCGCTCCCACGGGCCTCGAACCCCGCGCCCGCATCTGCCCCAGGTGGCTGCCCGCCGTCGCCAGGACCGCCGTCAGTGACTCCCGCGTCCTCGGGCAGCGGAGGCACGGGCACCTCGGGGACCACGACGTCGGGCAGAACGTCCTCGTGAAGGTCGAATCGTTCGGGGGCGTGGACGGCCATCGCGGTCAGGTACACGAGCGTGGCCGCCCAGAGGTGGGGTGTCGCGACCCGGTTCGAGAAGCGTTCGGCCACGCCGTCGCCGTCGTCGTCGATCGACCTGAAGACCTCGCCGAGCTGGCGGGTGTCGGGCTCGGCGATCCGGGTCGCCATTCGCGTGGCGATCTCCAGGGCCTTCTCGCGCTCGGGGCCCTCGGCGAAGGTCATGGCCGCGGCGAGCGCGGTCTTCGTCACGTACGCGGAGCCCTCGGTCTCGCCGCGTACGTGCTCGAGCATCACGTCGAGGTCGCGCCGGAGCTGCGCGACGATCCGCGGGTCGTCGGGCGGCAGGAGCTCGGCGGGCCAGGCGATCCACGCCGCCGGGCCGCCGTAGGTCGAGCCGGGGTTCGAGGCGATGGGCTCGCCGAGGAACCCCACCTCGTCGTCGTACAGATACTCCAGGATCGCCGCACGGAGCTCGCCTGCACGGACGAGCCACCGGTCGGAATCCTCGTCGTGACCCAGAAACGCAGCCGCCCGGGCCGCCTCGCGCAGCGCGAGGAACACCGTGCCGGCGCCCTGCAGCCCCTGCGTGAAGGTCATGTTGTCGTCTTCGCTCGCGAACCACACCAGTCCCGTCGCCGGATCTCGCCATCGAGCGAGCAGGTTGGCGGCCCGCTCGACGTTCGGCCAGACCTCCTCGAGCCACGCGCGGGCGTCGGGGACGTAGCCCGAGTGCCGCACGAACGACCACACGAGGAGGGCGGTCTCGTCGACCTCGAAGCGGATGTGCCCCCCCGTGCGGCCGTCCGCGTAGTAGTTCATCTCCCAGGTGTCGGCGGGATACCTTCGGTCGCCCGGATCGTCCGGATCCCCCGGACCCTCGGGGTTGAGGATCGGCGTCGGCTCGGCCGGCTCCTCTCGCTGCACCGACGCGTAGAAGCGAAGGTGCTTCGTCACGACGTCGGAGAGCCCGGCCACGTCCAGGGCCGCGTCGAAGAACGCTCCATCGCGCGGCCAGTCCTCGCCGTAGGGTGGCTGGCGTGTGATCGAGGCCATGATCGCCCCGCTCGAGGCGTCCGTCCCGACCAGGATGTTGAGCAGCGTGCGACGGCAGAACGCGACGAGATCGGCGTCGTCCGTCGGCGGCATCGCCGCGGGCACCAGGAAGCTCGCCGTACGATCGTCCGCGCGCGCCTCGGCATCGTCGAACGGCTCGGCCAGCGCGGCCTCGAGCGCGCTCCATGCCTCGGCCGCCGTGGGACCTGCGGCGAGGAGCATGCGCGCCTCGCCGACTCCCTCCTCGTCGAACGCGATGGGCGCGCGGAGCGCCGCGTTCACCTGGGCGGCCGCGATTCGCGATCCCGACAGCGATCCGTCGCCGGCGTCCGCCAGCGCGTCCTCGGCCTCGTAGACCCAGCCGCCGTCCTCGCGCGCCTCTTCGAGCGGGTCGCCCGTGCAGCGGAGGAACTCCGCGAGAGACGGATCGATCGGAGGCGTGCCGATCTCGGGGAAGTTGTCCGGGAGCGCCAGGACGTTGTCCGCGAGCACGTCGAGGGCGTCGCAGATTGGCGTCCGGTCGAACCCGACCTGGTGCTGGTCGGGCGGAGGATCCGTGGCGAACGCGAGGTAGACACCGGGTGCGAAGAGATCATCCGGGGCGGCGGTGAGAGCGTCGACCTGCGCGTCGGACACCACGGCTCCGGCCAGCGTCTCGCGGAGCGCCGCGTACTCGAGGGACGGAGTGATGACGAGATCGCCCAGATCCGCGATCGTTCCCTCGTCGGGGCGGAAGTGCAGGATCGCCTCCCGGGAGCCGTCGTACAGGGCCGCGTAGTCGTTGCGCGGCTCGAAGGCCCAGTCCATGAGCGGAATCTGATCGACGCGCGAGAGGGTGGGTGACAGGTTCTCGTACTCGAGGAGCCAGGCGTCGGTCACCGGTGAGCCCGGGCTCCGCACGATCCTCACACGCCGCTCGAGCACATCCGAATCCGGCAGGACGACGAGGGTCTGTTCGACCTCGAGGCCGATCTCCTCGAGCACGGTCGCGACCACGATTGCGGAGCTCGAGTCGGACGCATAGCCGATCGTCCGCGAGCTCCGGGGATCGCCGAGCCAGGTGACGTGCAGCGTCTTGCCTCCGTCCGTGCTGGTCACGATGCCGGAGAAGGCGCCCATCCCCTCCGCGGCGCCGAATCGGGGAAGGTCCCTGGCGTCGGGCGCGTTCGACGTCAGGTACGCGAGCTGGTCCGTGAACGAAGGCGACGGCCAGGTCAGGACGGTGATGTCGCCTTCACGCGAGACACCGACCGTGAGGCGTCCGTTCCCGGAGATCGCGTGGACGTTGGAGGCGCCGAAGGCGTGCTCCACGATGTCGATCATCGAGTCCGCCGCGACGGACGAGGGGTTGAGGCAGAGCGCGACCAGGACCGAGAGCCGCACGGACGACATCGTACCGCGGGACGCCTTGAAGTAACATCACTCGAGATGAGAGGCGTCACTCGCGCGGGTTTCCTCGCGCTCCTCGCGTCGTGCGGGCCCGAGGCTGAAGGTGGCCCGGTGCCTGCCGACGCGGCGACGGACGCCGCCGGGCTCGACGCGGCGGCCGCAGGCGACGGCGTGAACGCTCCCCCGGAGCGCCGCGCCGACCTCGAGCCGGGACCATTCCTGCCGCTGACGGCCGACGGCCAGGCAATCCTGGATGCTGCCGGCCGGCAGGTCATCCTGCGGGGCCTCGAGCACCACGCGCTGCAGGACGTCGACTACGTCGGTCGCGAGGTCGGTCCCGAGGACTACGCCCGGATCGCCTCGTGGGGGTTCACGATGCTCCGTTTGGCGATCTCCTGGAGCCGCATCGAGCCCGAGCGCGGCCGCTACGACGACGAGTACGTCGCGCAGATCGCCGATGCCCTCGACCGGGCCGAGGGCGCCGGCCTCGCGGCGCTCGTGGAGTGGCACCAGGACCTCTGGGGGAGGTGCTCTCAGGCGGACGACTCGACCTTCAGGGTGAACGCGAACGGCGCACCGGACTGGACTTGTCCGGACGACTACGTCCCGTCGCTCCTGGGTCACTGGGAGCTCTTCGATCGGCTCTGGGCCAACGAGGACGGCCTCGGGGACGCCTTCCTCGACGCGTGGCAGGTGGTGATCGACTCGGTCGGCGAGCACCCGGCGCTGCTCGGCTACGACGTGATCAACGAGCCCCAGGGGAGCGGCGGCTCGCCCGCGTTCGAGCGGGATCGTCTGTTCCCGGCGCTCGGGGCCATCGTGCCGGATCTCAGGGCGCGCGGAGCGAGAGGCCTGTTGGTGCTCGACGCACCGGCGCTCCGGAACGAGACCTTCGAGATGTGGGTCGAGCCGCTGGGCCACCTCGGGCCGGACCTCGTGTTCGCCCCGCACCTCTACTCGGGCTGGATGAGGATGTACCTCGCGCGCGAGCGCGTCCCGCCCGAGGACAAGGCAGCCGACTTCGCGGCCGCCGAGGAGCAGGCCGCCGGGCTGGGGCTGGCGCTGTGGAACGGGGAGTGGGGCGTGAACCTCTCCCTGAACGGCGCGATCGCCGACCTCGAGACGCATGTCGCCTCGGAGGACGCGGCGCGGATCGGGTCGTCCTACTGGGCGTTCCAGCGCGCCGTGCCGGGGCAGGGCGACGACTCGATCTCGGGCGGCCAGTCGCTGCTCGACGAGGACGGGGACGTCCGGCAGGACGTGCTCGATCGGCTGTCGCGTCCGTACCCGATCCAGTCGCCCGGCCGGCTGTCACGCGTCGCGTTCGACTTCGAGACCGCGAGGCTGGACGTCGAGCTCGACGCCGAGACGACGATCGACGCCCCGCTCGTCCTGTACGCGCCCGCGCGGATCCTCGGGCCGCGGAGCTGCCTCACCGTCGACGGTCCCGGCGACTGGAGCTGGGACGAGCTTCGGGAGCGAGAGCTCGTCCTCGTCGGGCTGGCAGCCGAGGGCCGCTGGTCGATCCGACTCGAGCGCTGCTAGAGACCCAGAGCCAGATCCAGCTCGAAGGCACCAACGTCTGCGGCATGGTAGGCGTCGACCACGAGGAAGTAGACCCCTGGTCCGCTGATCGTGGTCTGGAGCTGCGACTGCAGCGAGGCGGCGCCGCAGCCAGCGACGTCGTCGTTGCAGGTGAGCTGCTCTCCTGCTCGGCCGCCGAGAGTCACGTAGATGATTGTGTCCCAGCTCGTTCCGCAGGTGGCGGCCTCGAGGACGTGGTCGCCCGGACAGTAGCTCCACCAGTATGCGACATCCCTGCCACCGGCTTCCGGGTTGTTGCAGCCGACCGAGATGGAATCGTCGGCGGCCGCCGTGGTGTCGCCCGCATAGGTGCCGTCCTCGACGACACGGGTGCAGTCCGGGCAGACCGCGGCGAGGAAGTGCAGCTCGTAGTTCCCCCACGTCGGGACGGAATCGGGGTTTCCGGCCACGATCAGGTAGTATTCGCCGCCCTCGAGCGCCATGGCGAGCTGGGAAGTCCCACCGCCGCAAGCGCCCGAGACGCAGTCGTAGCGAGTGCTGGGTGGGCAGCCCGAGACGATCTCCAGGCTCGTGTCGAAGCCAGAGCCGAAGGTGTCGGCGTAGACGACGCCGTAGGCCGGAAGCGAGAACCGGTACACGACGTCCCCGGTGCCCTCACCGCAGGTCGCGAAGTCGGTGCTGGAGCCGAACGTCGAGCCCCAGAACGTGCCCCCGCCGGGCAATTGCCCGGCGGCCGTGATGTCCTCGGCCGACGCGCAGTCGTCTCCGGCGCAGCCGTCGTTGACGTAGTCGTTGCAGTCGTTGTCGAGGCTGTCGGAGCACACCTCCTCGGCGCCAGGGAACACGTCGTTCTTAGTGTCGTCGCAGTCGTCAGGGCAGTTGCCGCCCGCCCAGCCGTCGCCGTCGTTGTCGACTGGAGGCTCCGACTGGCAGCCCATTCTGGGATCGCACCGATCGACTCCGTTGCAAGGGTCGCCGTCGCCGCAGTCGTCGTCGACCGGGTAGTGGACGCAGCCCTCGAACTGCACGCAGGCGTCCTCGGTGCAGCCCACGCCGTCATTGCAGTCAGGCGGATCCAGTGGGACGCAGCCGCTCCCGGACACGCCCTCTTGCGGGTTGCACTCCTCGATCCCGTTGCAGGGGTCGTCATCGCCGCAGCGGTCCGGGTTCGGGACGTGCTGGCAGGCGCCGTCCGCACAGGTGTCTTCCGTGCAGTCGACGTCGTCGTCGCAATCCTCGTCGCAGTCGGCATCGCCATCCGAATCGGAGTCCGAGTCGGAGTCGGCGTCCGTGTCCGAGTCGGAGTCCGAGTCGGAGTCGGAGTCGGAGTCGGCGTCCGTGTCCGAATCGGAGTCCGAGTCGGAGTCGCCGTCTGCGCCGGCATCGGCGTTGTTGGCGCTGACGCCGCCGCATCCCACGAGCGCACAGATCCACGCCCCACTGGCCGTCACTCTGAGCAGCTTGACCATCAAGGCCATGGCCGCGATCGTACCCCGCCCGGGTGCGCCGCGACAGCCTGGCGCTTGGCCAAGGACTTGATGGGTCCCGCGGCCGCTTTGGGGGCCGCGGGACCGGGCATGCCATGGCACGCAGGGGCAAACGGGCCGCGTCGCGGCCCCGATGCCCACCCGAGCCCTCGGCGCCTAAGCC
>JACPQR010000152.1 GCA_016190375.1 Deltaproteobacteria bacterium | reverse complement strand
TTGCTTTTTGCCAGTCGCTTGTGGCGTGTTGCGTATTCAAGCCTGCGATGGTCTGGGGGGGGGGCGAAAAACCCGGGACCTTGCAACGAACCCGCTCGAGGCCGAGCTCCCCCCGTCTCGACATCGAGTAGGCGTCGTGCAGATGACCATGCGGGATCGAAGCCAGTCGCCCGTATGATCGTGCCATGTCTCACCTGCTCGTCATCCTCGCCGTCTCAGGGTCTGCCGCCGCTTGCGGCGCGCCGCAATACGATGCGGACGAGCCGACGGACAGACCCAGGCCGCCGCCACCCGCCGCGCCGGTCGATGGCTGCGCCGCGATCACGACGTGTGGCGCGTGCCTGAGCGCGCCGCCGCAGGCGAGCGGCAGAACATGCCACTGGTGCCCCCAGTCGAGGACCTGCGAGGGCTACCGCGAGATCGAGCGCTCAGGCGTTCTGTACGAGCAGAATTGCGCTCCGCAGCTCATGGGAGAGCCCACGTCCTGTGCGCTCGATGACGTCGAGACCCGCCGGCAGGTCGTGGCGGAGCACATCGCGCGAAGCGTCGAAGGGTTCCATCCGGAGGGCGCGTCCGTCGCGGGCAGGATCGAGCAGCCGGCAGCGGTCGCGATCCCGGTGCGAGGACGCCGGTGCTATCGTGTCGCGGTCGTCTTCGGCGACTACGAGTTCGCCGACGCGGAGGTCGGAGACATCCGCCCCTATCTCCGGATTCGCCTGAGCAGCGGACAAGTCGTCGATGCCGGCGAAGGAAGGCCCCTGGCCGCGCAGACCGGACAGGTTCACTCGCGGACGCTCGCGAGCGTGGTGGACGCGGGATGTGGGCTGCAGGCGGGGAGACTCGAGCTCGAGATCCACGACCGCACGAGCAACCCGCCGCCGGACTGGCCCACGCGCGCCGTCGGCCCGTACGAGTACCAGGTCTACGTCCGGGAGATGACTGCACAGGACGTGGCCGACCTCCGTGCAGGGCACCGAGAGGGGGATGCGGCCGACGTACGCGCCGCCTGCGCCGCGTGCGCCGCGAGCGGAGAGCGGGCCGAGTGCCTGCGCAGGCGCGGTGTCCGGCCGGGGGAGTGCCGCTGACCGGACCTTCGGCCCTCAGAGCGCGTCGAACCAGTCGATGCACAGGTCGGTACGCTCGGAGGCGCAGGTGATGTGGCCGACATCGGGGAGGCGCTCTAGGGTGCAGGCGTGGTCCGCCGCGTCGTCGATCGCGGTGCACAAGGCCTGGATCGGTCCGGCGGGAACGATGTCTCCCCAGCATTCGTTCATCTCGCTGCCGCACTCGATGAGCATCCAGTCCGTGACCGCGTAGCCCGCGGGTGGCACCCCGACAATCGTATCCATGTCCATGGTTGGCGCGTGGTCGGGATCGCACACGCACTGGTCGTTGTCGCACGCATGCTCCTCCGGATCGTGGTCGTAGTACCGGCCAACGACGCGCGCGTGCGATACCGGCGCATCGCACTCCCTGCCGAGGAGCGCGCCCGTGCCGAGGAGCTCGTCGAGCGCGCCGATGTCGTAGATGCCGTCGTAGAAGCACGCACCCGTCCTCCGCGCTCCGTGCCAGTGCGCCTGGTCGTCGAGGTCGGTTCGAGCCATCGCGATCACGGGGGCGGTCGCGCCATGGCTCACGCCGGAGATCAGGAGGTCCTGGCCGGTCCAGACCGCCCGCGCCACGTTCGACCCGACCCAGTCGGCCAGCACCGCATCGACGCGCGGCGCCTCGTCGAGGTACGGCTCCATGCCGGAGCCGTCGGAGGTCTCGAAGATCTGGAGGCAGGCCGCGACGAAGCCGTCGTTCGCGAAGGCCTGCAGGATCCCGTCGTAGTTTCCGCAGGCCTGATCGCCTCCGGCGAAGAACGCCACCAGCTTGGCGCAGGGCGTCTCGAGCGTGCAGCGGGCGTCGTCGAACTGGTACCGCCAGGAGCAGCTCTCGCCGATCTCGTCGAGCGCGGAGCACGAGTCGACGGTGACCGTCCCCACGGGGGCAGGCATGTCGAGGTCGCCATCGGAGTCGGCGTCCGTGTCAGCGTCCGTGTCGGCGTCCGTGTCGGCGTCGACGTCTGTGTCCGCATCGGCGTCCGAGTCAGCGTCGCTGTCGGAGTCGGCGTCGCTGTCGGAGTCGGAGTCGGCGTCGGTGTCGGCGTCGCTGTCGGAATCTGCGTCGACGTCAGTGTCGGCGTCGGCGTCGGCGTCAGCGTCGGCGCCGGCGTCGCTGCCGGGCTCGGCGTCGTCTTTCTTGCAGGCGGGCAACAGGAGCATCGCGACGACGAGCGGGGAGAGCTGCGCGAATCGAATCGCTTCCATCGAGGCAGATTCTACATGGACCTGCCGGCCCCAGAGGTCCTTCAACGGCGTCCCGCCGCCTCCTCCGGCAGCGTCACGGACCGGAACGTTCGCCAGACGAGCAGGTCGTAGAGGATCTTGAGCCCTCCGGCGATGAAGAAGGGGACGCCAGCCAGGGCGGCGCTGGCGTACAGAGGGCCTGCAGCGAGCGGGGACAGGGATGCGCCGATGGTCCGGGCGATTCCGCTCACCCCCGCAGCGGCGGATCGCTCGTCGGGCGTGACCAGCGCCATCGTGTAGGCCTGCCGCGTGGGGACGTCCATCTGCGAGATGCTGAAGCGGGCGAGCAGGACCGCGATCGCTAGCGGCAGGGTAGGCATGAGTGGCACGAGCAAGAGCAGCACGTTCGAGGGAATGTGCGTCGCCACCATCGTGGCGAGGAGGCCGATCCTGCGGGCGAGCGCGGTGGCGCTCAGCGCGGAGATGCCCGCGAGGACGTTCGCGCCGAAGAAGATCGCCCCGAGCGCCGCTGGCTCGACCCCGAACCTCGCCTGGAACCAGTAGGCCACGAACGCCTGCACGACGAAGCCACCGGCGAAGGCGTCGATCGTGAACAGCCCGGCCAGCCGGAGCACGTTGCCGCGCGAGGGCCCGAGCCCAAGGTCGGTCTGGAAGTAGGCGGGCCTCGCCTGGGCTCGCCTGGGCGCCGGGGGCTCGATCCCGGCCGAGAGCCGGAGGAAGAGGAGCATCATCGCGGCCCCGATGAGCGAGTAGCCCGCCACGACGGTCTGGTAGCTCCCGAGCGCGGAGAAGCCACTCGCCCGCAGGATCTGCACGAGTCCCCCTCCCGCCAGAGAACCGAGCGCGGTGGCGAACGAGCCGATGAGGTTGTACCAGGCGAAGACCCCGGTGCGTCGCTCGGCGAGGACCTCCTCCGAGAGCGCCGCCTGCTCGATCGCAAGAAAAGGCCCCACCTCGTTGCCGCTCGGGCTGATCACGCCGATCGTGGCGGCGATGAGCAACGGCACGAACGAATGCGTCGTCGCGAAGAGCACGCCCGCGAAGACCATCAGAACCGCGCCCGCCACCAGCATCCGTTTCCGCCCGACCCTGTCGGCGCTCGTGGTGATCCACAGCGAGATGGCCGCGTCACCCACGAGCGTGAGGGTCAGAAGGAGCCCGATCCGGCTCTCCGACAGGCCTGCGGCCGCGAGGTAGAGGACCAGCACCACCGACAGGAAGCCGTAGGCGAAGAGCCGCAGGATCCTCGTGGCGAAGAGGATGCGGACGTTCATCCGAGGAACCATGCGGCGGCGCTCGCTGCGGCCGCGGCAACGGCGCCCCAGGGGGCGACGCGGAGCGCCCACCAGCCGGGGCTCCTCAAGGCGCGGTGCGGCCGGACGCTCGGAGGGTTCTCGCCGTAGACCCAGAGGCGCTTGTCCCTGGCGTAGTCGACCCGCGCTCCAGCGACGACCTCACTCCACGCGTTCAGCGCGGCCCTGAGCGCGGCGATCGGCTCGTCGCCGGCCACCGGATCAGCCGCCCACCGGAAGCGGCCTGGCGTGCCAGATCTGCTCGGCGTACTGGCGGATCGTGCGGTCCGAGGAGAACTTGCCCATCCGCGCGATGTTCAGGACCGCCATTCGCGACCACGCCTCCTGGTCCTGGTAGGCCCGCACCACGCGCTCGTGGGCGTCGGCGTAGGAGGCGAAGTCGGCGAAGAGCATGTACTCGTCGCGCCCGAGGAGCGAGTCGACGATCGGCTGGAAGAGCGACGGCGTGTCGGGCGTGAAGAAGCCGGACCGGAGGAGCTCCATGACCCCGCGGATCTCCTCGTTGCCGTCGTGGGCCGCCCTCGGGTCATAGCCGCGCCGCTTGAGGTCGGCGACCTCCTCGGCGGTCAGGCCGAAGAGGAAGAAGTTCTCGGCGCCCACCTCCTCGCGGATCTCGACGTTCGCGCCGTCGAGCGTGCCGATGGTCAGCGCGCCGTTGAGCGCGAACTTCATGTTGCCCGTGCCCGACGCCTCTTTGCCCGCCGTCGAGATCTGCTCCGAGACGTCCGCCGCCGGAAAGACCTTCTCGGCCAGCGACACCCGATAGTTCGCCAGGAAGACGACCTTGAGCCTGCCCTCGAGATCCCGATCGCCGTTGACGACGTCCGCGATCGAGTGGATGAGCTTGATGATGAGCTTCGCCATCGCGTAGCCCGGCGCGGCCTTCGCGCCGAAGATGAACGTGCGCGGGACGGGCAGCGCGCTCAGGCCCTGACGCTTGGCGCGATTCCGGAGCGCCACGATGTGCAGGGCGTCGAGGAGCTGTCGCTTGTACTCGTGCAGGCGCTTGACCTGCACGTCGAAGATCGAGTCGGGGTCGATGACGATGCCCTGATGCTCGCGGACGTAGCCCGCGAGGACCTGCTTGTTCTCCCGCTTGATCTGCCGGACGCGCGCCCTGAAGCCCGCGTCGTCGGCGAAGGGCTCGAGGCGCCGGAGCTGGTCCAGGTCCGTGATCCACTCGGGGCCGATGGCCTCGGTGATCAGGGCGCTGAGCCGCGGGTTCGCCTCGAGGAGCCAGCGCCGCGGAGTGACTCCGTTGGTCTTGTTGTTGAAGACGTCGGGAAACATCTCTCCGAAGTCGGCCAGAACCTCGGACTTCAGGAGGCGCGTGTGCAGCTCCGCGACGCCGTTGACCGAGTGCGAGCCCACGACCGACAGGTGCGCCATCCTGACTTGCTTCGGCGGTCCCTCTTCGATCATGGACATTCGCCTCAGTCGGCCCTCGTCGAACGTGTAACGGTTCATGACCGCCCTGAGGAAGCGCCGGTTGATCTCGAAGAGGATCTGCAGGTGCCGCGGCAGCAGCTTCTCGAAGAGGGCCACGGGCCACTTCTCGAGCGCCTCGGCGAGGAGCGTGTGGTTCGTGTACGCGACCGAGCTCCGCGTGATCTCCCAGGCCTTGTCCCAGGGCAGGCCGTGGCCGTCGAGCAGGATCCGCATGAGCTCGAGGATCGCCATCGCGGGGTGAGTGTCGTTGAGCTGGATCGCGACCTTGTCCGGGAAGGCGTCGAAGCCGGAGCTCGTCTTGAGGTAGCGGCGCACGATGTCCTGCACGGAGCAGGACACGAAGAAGTACTGCTGGCGGAAGCGCAGCTCCTTGCCCTGCGTGACGTTGTCGTTCGGATAGAGCACCTTCGAGATCGTCTCGGATGCGTTCTTGTCCTCCACCGCCCTGACGTACTCGCCCTCGTTGAACCTGCCGAGGTCGAACTCCGCGGAGGCTCGCGCCCTCCAGAGACGGAGCGTGTTGACAGTCGCGTTGCCGTAGCCCGCGATCGGCGTGTCGTAGGGGAAGCCGAGGACGTTACTCGTGTCCAGCCAGCGCGCCCGGAGGTTGCCGGACGCGTCGAGCGCCTCCTGAACGTGTCCGCCGAACCGCACCGTGGTCGTGTACTCGGGCCTCGCGATCTCCCAGGGGTTGCCGAAGCGAAGCCACTCGTCGGGGACCTCGACCTGGTAGCCGTCGCGGATCCTCTGGTCGAAGATCCCGAACTCGTAGCGGATGCCGTAGCCGTACGCCGGCAGGCTCAGGGTGGCCATCGAGTCGAGGAAACACGCGGCGAGCCGCCCCAGGCCGCCGTTGCCCAGCCCCGCGTCGCTCTCCTCCTCGCGAAGCGCGTCGAGGTCGAGCCCGAGCTCGGCGAGGACGCTTCGATAGTCGTCGTACAGGCCGAGGTTGAGCATGTTGTTGCCGAGCGCCCGGCCCATCAGGTACTCGAGCGAGAGGTAGTAGACCCGCTTCGGGTTCGCCCGGTAGTACGCCTTCTGGGTGCGAATCCAGCGGTGGACGAGCCGATCCCGGACCGCGAGCGCCAGCGCGATGAAACGATCTCGCGGAGTCGCCGTGTGGTCGTCCTTGGCCTGGGAGAAGGTGAGGTGGTCGAGAAACGCGCGGCGCAGGGCCTCGGGGGTCAGCCCGGTCCTGTCGTCGTCGACGCCGAGAATGGAGATGCGCGAGGGACGCGAATCCATGGTTTCCATCGGCCGCGTTGTATGCCGGTTGGCCGCCCCGGGGCAATGACTTCAGCGCGCTGGAGCGAGGTAGATGTAGGCCTGGTGCGAAACGACGAGCTCGATGTCGAGATCGGCGTCCTCTGCCCGCGTATAGCGCTCGATCGAGCTCGAGAGGCAGTCCCCGCAGCTCCAGTTCTCGGGATCCCGCAGCTCGGCGACCATCGACGCCGGAACGACGAGCTCGCCGTCGTCCGCGCTGTCGCACTCGACCAGGACGGGCGGCGTGCCGTGGCCCCAGTCGGTGATCAGCCTCGTCCTGACCCGCGAGCCGGCGACGTCGGCGCGGTCCCAGGTGATCGTCAGCTCCCCCTCGGGCAAGGGCTCGAAGTTGTCCTCGAAGTGGTGGACGAGCGGCGCGACGCCGGTCGCCTCGATCGTGAAAGCGGGAAGCTCCGCGCTGCCCTCGGCTTCGACGACGACTGCCGCGCCTTCCTCGAAGATGCCCCCGATGTCGGGATCGTCGTACCAGTAACGGCCCTCAGGGTCCGGTTCGAGGACGACCTCGCGGTCGAGCCCCGTGATCGTGATCGTTCCGGCGGCGAGCACATCGGGCCACGGCACGCACGTGTTCTCGGCGACGCAGATCGCGCCGTCCTCGCACCAAGGGTCGCAGAACGCCGGCTCCCAGGCGAGCATCCGGCAGTCGCCCTCGCGAAGGACCTCGTCGTGATAGGCGGGCGCGGCCTCGGCGAGGAGCTGGACCTGGACCCACCCTTCGTACTCGTCGCCGCTGCCGCTGCCGCGTTCGCTCACGAGGACGCGAGAGGTCGCCGACTCGAACCGCGGCGCGTCGGCGTCCGCATCGGCGTCCGAGTCCGAGTCCGCGTCCGAGTCCGAATCCGCGTCCGAATCCGCGTCCGCGTCCGCGTCGCCGTCCGCGCCGTCGTCATTCGAGCAGCCGGCCACCGTCAGCCACGCGAGCAACTGCAGAACCGCCCATTCTCTGGTCATCGAGCCCGGATCTTACTCCGGGGACCTCGGCGTCGCATGGCCGTTGTGACCTCCGCAGCGATGGGGTTCAATCGCTTCACCGTGACCGTCGACGGAAAACGTCTGGCCCTGCTCGCGCTCGTCGCCGCCGCGGCGATCTGGGCGCTGGGGCGCCTCGAGCGGCCCGCGGAGCGGGGGGGGTCGTCCTCGAGCGTCGACCTGCAGGAGCTCCTGCTCGACGGCGTGCCGTTCTCGAAGATCGGTTTTCGCCTGCGCGACGTGCGCGTCCGCTTCCTGGACAACCCGGAGCGGCGCCCGGTCGCCACTCTCGCTCGCCGCGGTCGTGCCCTCGCGGCCTGGAACGGCGGCTTCTTCGAGCCGGACTTCAGGCCGTCGGGCCTGCTGGTCCAGGACGGCAGAACGCTCTCCCCCATGACCGAGCGCGGGGGCAGCGGGATCTGGATCGTGCGAGGCAGGCGCTCCTCCATCGCGCCGCGGGCCGACTACCGCGCGACACCCGCCCCCGACCTCGCGGTCCAGGGCGGCCCGATCCTGATCGAGCCCGGGGGACGGCTCGGGATCCGCGCGGGCCGAGGGCCCACGGCGGCCCGCACGGCGATCTGCGTGACCAGGCGCGAGACGAGCGTGTACGTGACGTGGGAGCGGATCACGCTGCACCGGCTCGCGCGGGTCCTGAAGGCGCAGGGCTGCGACGCGGCGCTCAACCTCGACGGCGGGCCCTCGACCTGCCTGTACGTCCGGGGCCGCGTCGGCCACGAGCCCGCGCAGCCGGTCCGCACCGTCATCGCGCTCGTGGCCCGGTAGCGCGGGCGGTTCGGGAGCGGCGTGATAGAACGGGGTCCTTGGCTGACGACGCCGCGAAGTCCCCGAAGGGGGACGATGCCGCAAAGTCCCCGAAGGGGGACGACGCCGCGAAGTCCCCGAAGGGGGACGACGCCGCGAAGTCCCCGAAGGGGGACGACCCCAAGGACCGCCCGAAGGATCGTCCGCCGACCTCACGTCTGGGGCGGCTCGCGCGGCTCGCCGCCCTGGCGCCGCGCGGAGTGCCGCTGGCGATGGAGGGTGCCCGGCGCGCGCTGGGGCTGGAGCGCAAGCCCGAGGACGCCGAGGCGCGTCGTCAGGAGCTCTTCCGCGAGGCGAAGAAGACGGCCGACGCGGTCCTGAAGACGCTCGGCGAGATGAAGGGCCTGCCGCTCAAGCTCGGCCAGATGGCGAGCTACATCGACGGGATCGCGCCGCCCGGCTACGAGGAGCGCTTCCAGGCGCGGCTCAAGAGGCTGCTCGATCGGGCGCCGCCGCTGTCGCCCGAATCGGCCGTCACGGTCGTCACCGCCGAGCTCGGCGCTCCGCCCGACGAGGTCTTCGAAGAGTGGGAGGCGCAGCCTTTCGCCGCCGCGAGCATCGGACAGGTGCACCGCGCCGTCACGAGGGACGGGGTACCGGTGGCGGTCAAGGTCCAGTACCCGGGCATCGACAAGGCGATCGAGAACGATCTCAAGAGCGTCTCGCTCCTCGAGTCCATGGTCTCGCCGCTCGGGCGCAAGTTCGGCTCGCGCGAGGTCGTCGAGGAGATCAAGCGGGTCTTCCTCGACGAGCTCGACTACGTGCGCGAGGCCGACAACGCGGAGCTGTTCAGGCGCATCCACGCGAAGGACGCCGAGCTGCACATCCCCCGCGTCGTCCGCGCGCTGTCGACGCGGCGGGTGCTGACTTGCGAGCTGGTCGGCGGAACGGGGTACGCCGAGTTCGCGGCCGGCGGCTCGCAGGCAGACCGGGACGCCGCCGGCACGTCGATCTGGCGCTTCATGATGAGGGCGTTGTTCCGGCACGGCGTGCTCTACGCGGACCCGCACCCCGGCAACTACCGCTTCTGGCCAGGCCGTGGCGGTCGCGTCTCGTTCCTCGACTTCGGGTGCGTCAAGGTCCTTCCGCCCGAGCTCCTCGTGGGGATGAAGCGGTACATCACGGCGGCGATGGACGAGGACTGGGAGGCGTTCGACCGCGCCTGCGTGGAGGTGCTCGGCTACGAGCCCAACGACGCCACGTGGGACCTGTACCGCAGCTACACGATCGAGCTGCTCCGGCCTCTCACCACCCACGAGGACTGGCACTGCTCGCCCGCGGTGGCCCGCCGCACGGTCACGTTCCTCGTCGACGGCGGCAAGGACCTCCTGTTCAAGGACGGCCGCCCGCGACCAACCGCGCTCAAGCCGCCGAAGATCCCCCACGACTTCACGTTCGTGAGCCGCTTGCAGTGGGGCCTCGCCTCCGTCCTCGGCGGCCTCCGCTCGATCGCGGCCTTCCGGGCGATCTCCGAGGACTGGATCCGCGGCCCGCACCTGCCGGTCGAGTGACGTCCTCTCATGCGCTGCGGCAGCGGTTCACCTCGAGCACGGCTCGTGGTAGGATGCGTATTCCGGGCTGACTCGGGCACCCGTTCCGACGTGACCTGGGCACCGATTCCGGCGGCACCCGGGCGCTGATTCCGGAGGACCCGGGCACCGATTCCGGTGGCACCCGGGCAGCGATTCAGGAGCACTCGGGCACC
>JACPQR010000155.1 GCA_016190375.1 Deltaproteobacteria bacterium | reverse complement strand
CCGTCGAGATCGCCCCGGGTGCGGTAGGCCCATGCGGCACGACGGAGGCGCGCCACGACGAATTCGGAGCGAAGACGCCGGCCAGGCGGAGCAAAGGGTAGCGCGGTGGGGGAATCAGCGACGCGATCCGTGCCAGGAAGGCGATGGGGTCGAGCACGAGGTGGGTAGCACCGTTCCTGCCCCTCGGCTGAAATGTCCGGTTTCCGGCCGAGCGCCGGGGTTGCGGGCTTCGGGCGGGGCCCGGGGAAGGCGGGGCCTGTCTGAGGCGGCGGGTGGATGGCGAAGCGCAGACGGAGGTGGGAGCCGGGGAAGAGCGGCGCCGTCTCGTCAAGCGTCTCGCAAAGGGCCTGCACGGCGATCGTGCGATGCGGGGAGCTGAGGGGACGGAGGGTGACGCGTAGCTCGGCATCGGTGACGTCGATGTCGGCGGCGGCGTGAAAGATCTCGTGAAGGAGAGTGCGTCCCTCCTCGTCACTGCGCGCGTAGTGCCGGCGCAGGATCGACACGAGGTCGCTCTCGGCCTGGAAGGCGACCATCTTGAGGAGGTTGAGGTTGGTGAGGTGCTTGCGCTCGGTGGCCAGCTTGATGACGGCGCCGTCGCTCACGTCGCGGACCTCGACGCGCTCGGGGAGCGCGCGGCGGCGCGCGAGCAGCTCGGCGACGCGATCTCGTGCAGCGCGGATCTGCTTGCCGATGCGGCCGTGGGCGATCTTGAAGCCGCGCATCGTCGGGCGGCGCCCCTCGGGGTTGTCGACGGCGGCGGTGCCGTCGGCTTGCTCCAGCTTGGCGACCTCGGCGCGCGCGGCACGGACCTCCCGATCGAGGACGCGGCGCTCGGGGTTGGGCACGGTGCGAGTGGGGTCGTCAGGCTCGACCTGGTAATCGGTGAGCGCGTCCAGCAGGAACTCCTCGCGCAGGTACTTGAAGAAGTTCTCCTGACGCCAGCGCTCGAACATCCGGTAGGCGACCTCGATGTCGGAAAGGTCCCACCGGCTGGTGATCACCTGGGTCTGGTGGCCGTCCTCGGTGAGACGGGTGACCTGCCGTAGCCGGAGCTTGCCGTCGAGAAAACGGACGGCTTGGTCGTGCAGGCGGTACTCCACCTTGCGGCCGTCGAGCTTCGCCTTGCGGAGCTGGAAGCGGTGCGTGCCGACGCGACGGCACTTGCCCTTGCGATAGGTCAGCAGGTCGAAGCCGGCGCCGAGGATCTGCTGGAACAGCTTGGGGCTCCAGCCACCGCGGTCGAAGACGATCGTGGTCCGGCGATCTCCGACGAGCAACCGCACCTGCTTCAAGACGTCCGGGAGCATCTTGACCCTGCCGGCGTTGGCCTGCGCCGTCATCACGAAGAGGGAAGAGCGGGTCGCCCGTTTGATCGTTGATCCAGTAATCGGTGGTCGCCGGCATCGCCAGCCGCATGCGGGCGACGTGGGCCTTCGGGAGCGTGTGCTGGCCGTGGTAGACGCGCACGTGGCCGTCGACGTAGCGGCACTATTTTGTGGGTCCACGTCGATCGTGCCGCCCAGCTCACTGCGACTTGGGAGAGGTCGCCGTCTCGTCCTCGGGCGGGGCCTGCTCCGTGGGCTGCTGCTGCTCGCCCATGCGCGCGAGCCACGACATGCAGGTCGCGAAGCCTCCGATCGCGCCGACCGCGAGGATGATCGCGGCGATGAGGCAACCCGTCCACCTCCCACCGCGGCCGCGCGACGGCTGTGCCCGCGTCGTGGGCACCTCGTGCGGCTCGCCTGCGAGCGCTGCTCCGGCGACGGCCGGCGGGGACGCCGCAGCCGGGCCGGCGCCGCGCACCTCGACGGCGGTCGCGGCGCCGGGAGGCGACGGCGCTGCCCTCGGCGCGACGGGAGGCCGCGCCGGCACCGTGGCCGCCGCCGCCGGCCCGGCGTCGAAGGTCACGGTGGGCGCGGCGGCTGCCTGAGGAGCCGGTGGCGGCTGCATGGTGCCGCTCTGCGCGAGGAACGCGGCGAGGTCCCCTGGACCGAAGCCCGGGGCGACGCCGTGGAGCCAGACCCTCAGGTCGCGCGCGAAGGCCCCGGCGTCGGCATATCGATCGGAGCGGGACGGCGCCACCGCGCGGGTGACGATGGCATCGAGGGCGCGCGGCGACACCGAGACCTCCGAGGGCGGTGGGACACGGGGCTCGAGCACGGCGTTCAGCGCCTCGCCGCTCATCCCGCGCGGGAAGAGCGGCCGACCGACGAGGCACTCCCACAGGACGACGCCAAGGGCGTAGACGTCGGCGCGGGCGTCGAGCGTCTCGTTCCTCGCCTGCTCGGGAGACATGTAGCAGAGCTTTCCGATGAGAACCCCCGCCGCCGTTCGCACGGAGCTGCCCACGGCCTTGGCGATCCCGAAGTCCCCGACCTTCACCTCGCCCTTTCGTGACACGAGCACGTTCTGCGGCGAGACGTCGCGGTGCACGAGGCCGAGCGGGCGGCCCGCCTCGTCCGCGAGCGAGTGAGCCTCGTCGAGGCCCAGCGCGGCCTCGGCGATCACGTACGCGGCCGCCTCGGCCGGCAGGCGCTCGCCTCGCGAGGCGAGCTGCTTCAGGACGGCGAACAGGCTCGCGCCGTCGACCCACTCCATCACGAGGTAGTACTCGCCGCCGGCTGAGCCGAAGTCGACGACGCTCACGATGTTGGAGTGCTCCAGCCGCGCGCAGATCCGCGCCTCCTCGAGGAAGCGCCCGACGAGCTGCGGATCGCGCGCGTACGAAGGAAGGATCCGCTTGAGCGCGAGGACCTTCTCGAAACCGCCCGGCCCCTGGCGGCGAGCGCGATACACCTCGGCCATGCCCCCCCGCCCGAGCAGCTCCTCGAGCCCATAGGGGCCGATGGTCCTTTCGGGCTTTTCCTCCACGGAGGCCTACATTCCTTCTTCCTCGACCGCTCGCGCCTTCTCCGCCTCGCGGATCAGGCGGTCCGCTCGCACGAAGTTCTTCCGGAATTCCTCCGGGTCGTACTTGCCGAAGTCGTCGAGGACCTCCCGCACCTTCCAGTCGTCCGCGCCACGACCGAGGGCGTCGTACACCTCGAGGAGCAAGAGGTAGCAGGGCGGCGTGCGGAACTGGCTCCAGATCGGCTCGCACCGCCGCGCCTCCATCAGGGGGCACATCAGCACGTGCGAAGCGTCGCGGTCGTGGTCGTGGATGGGATCGTCCCAGGGGTAGGAGCTCCTCGGGACCCGGTCATCCTCCTGGCACCGGTCGAACCCGCCGGGGCCGACGAATCCCAGGCGGATCATCTCCAGCCGCTCGTACGGGCGAACCGCGTGCTCCGCGTTCTCCTTCTCCCAGGCATGGTACCCGTCGAGCGCGACCCCGACCGTCTCGGCGATGCTCTCGGCGAGCTTCTTCGCGAGCGTCTCGACCTCGCCGAGGATGCGCTCCGCACGGGCTCGCTGGAAGTCGACAACCCCTTCCCCTGCTTCCTTCCTGGGCTTCTTCTTGCGCGCCATCCGGCGACTCTACTCGAAGCGGGATCGCTGCGTCGACGTCCCCGCGCGGGTGTTACGCTCGGCGCCGTGCCCCGGCGTCGCACGCGAGTCCTGGTGGTCGGAGCGGGACCAGCGGGGCTCGCGGCCGCGGCGCGGATCCTGGAGCGCGGGCGGGACCGCGCCCACGTGCGGATCGCGACGCTCGGCCACCACATCGGCGGCAAGGCCAGCTCCTGGCGCGACGCCGACGGGCGGCTGATCGACCACGGCCAGCACGTCATCGTGGGCTTCTACCGCGAGATGAGGGCGCTCGTCCGGCGGGCCGGGGTCGACGTCGAGGCGCACCTGGTCACGAACGAGGGCCACAGCTACGTGTTCGAGGAGCGCGACGGCCTCGTCCACGACATCTCGCTCGCGCGTAACCCGCTCGGAGTCCTGTACAAGACCATGGGCTTTCCGGGCCTGAGCTCGCGCGAGAAGCGGAGCATCTTCCGCTTCACGATGGCGAACCTCGGGCTGTTCCTCGGCGCGCAGTCGATCGACGAGCTCGACGACGTCTGCTTCACCGCCTTCTGCCTGGAGGGAGGGCTCGCGCCCTCGATAGTCCGCACCAACGCCTTCAAGATGTCCCGCTTCGCCCAGCTCAACTGGCCCGGCGAGATCAGCGCCTACAGCATGCTCAAGGCGATGCGCGAGATGAGCCGCGACTACCGGATGTCCGAGTACTCCTTCTGCGACGGCGGCATGACCGAGCGCTTCTGGGAGCCGATCCTCGCCTACGTCGCGTCGATGGGCGCCGAGCTCGAGCTGATGCGCAAGCTCACGGGGCTCCGAGCCCGACGCGGTCGGCTGACCGGCGTCACCTTCGCGGAGCCCGATTCGGGCGGGCACGACTTGCAGGATCGACACCCCGGCCTGTCGGTCTTCGCCGGCCCGGTGCCGGTGAAGGCGGGCACCGAGGTCGTCGACACGGCCTTCGACCAGGTGATCTGCACGCTGCCGGCGACGTCGTTCCAGGAGCTCAACCCCGGCGACCGCGTGTTCTGGTCGATCCCCGCCTTCCGCCGGATCAGGCAGCTCCGCGGCGTCAAGCCCCTCGCGATGCAGATCTGGCACCGCGAGCGGGTGACTCGCCGGTACGAGAGCGTGATCGCCGGGCTCCAGGGCCCCCTCGCCTTCGTGATCGACTCGAAGCACGTCATCCGGGAGTACAGGGAGAACCCCCGCTACGGCGCAGTCCTCTACCTCGTCGGGCAGGAGACGGGATACGAGGGCTGGACGGACGGCGAGCTGCTCGAGCTGACGCTGAAGAACCTCTCGAGGCTGCCTGGCTACGAGCGGATGCGCTCGAACGGCATCCTGCACTGGAAGGTGATCCGCCACCACGCCCCGCACGAGCTGTACTGGTACACGGAGCCGGGCGCGCAGAGGCTCCGCCCCTTCCACCGTACTCCGGTCGCGAACCTGAAGCTGGCGGGCGATTGGGTGCGCAGCGAGCTCGACTTCCCTTGCATGGAGGCCGCGATCCGCTCGGGCCAGGAGGCGGCGGACGCCGTGCTCGAGGACGTCGAATGACCAGAAGGGTCCCGATCCTGCTCGCGTGCGTCATCGGCTGCGCACACCCGCTGCGCGGGGCCGATCCACGGGTGGGCGTCCGCCTGCCTCGCGATCACGGGGCGCACGGCGACGCTCAGACGGAGTGGTGGCACTTTCACGGCCACGTGGAGGACGCGCGGCGCAGGCGCTACGACTGGTTCCTCGCCTTCGTCCGCCAGCACACGGACGTCGACTCCGTCCTCGGCGTGCCGGTCCGGTGGTTCGTCGATCCGTTCCAGGTGGCCTACTTCAGCGTGCTCGACCGGACGACGGGGCGGATGACGTACCGGGAGAAGCACGCCTTCCCTGACACGTGGGCGGCGGACGCGCGCGCGGGCGCGCTCTGGCTGCGGCACGACTCCTGGCGCGCGTTCGCCTCGCGGGCGGGCAGGATGCTGATGCGCGCCCGCGCCGGCGCGACGAGCCTCGAGATGAGGATGCGGAGCGTCAAGCCCCCGACGCCGATGGGGAGCGGCGGCTACGTCGAGGTGCCGCCGCGCTCGTCGCACCACTACTACACGATGCCCCGACTGGCGGCGGCCGGCACGATCCGGGTGGACGGCGAGGAGCGCGCGGTTCGAGGCGAGGCCTGGTTCAAGCACCAGTGGGGGTTCCTCTACTCCGACCACATCGCGGGCTGGACCTGGTTCGGCACGCAGCTCTCGAACGGCATCGACCTGGAGATCGCCCTCATCTTCGATCGCGGCTGGGACATGGCGGCCGGCTCGTACGCCGTCGCCGTCGAGCGGGACGGCACGGCCACGCGGCTCGATCTGCGCCGGATCGATCTGCAGGAGACCGGAGAGACCTGGCGCAGCCCGCGTACCGGCACCGTGTACCCCACGAGCTGGGCGATCTGGATCCCGCAGAGGAACGCCGCGCTCAGCCTGAGGGCCGTCGCGCCGGACCAGGAGATGGTGGTCTTCCCAGCGAACCTCTGGGCCGGCACGCTCGACGCCACGGGGACGTTCGACGGCGAGGCGGTCACCGGGAGCTGCTTCGCCGAGATCGTCGGGCTCGACGAGCCGTTTGGCCGCGACCTCGTGCGGACGGGCCGGCCGGATTGATCGCCTGCTCGCAACGGCAAGACCGAGCGTCAGGACCAGAGCCGGCGGGCACCGTACGGGTCGAACGCCCGGTCCGGCGAGACGATTGTCAGCCCGTGCACCAGAGCTTGCGCCGCGAGGACTCTATCGAACGGATCGCGGTGGTGCAGCGGCAGCTCACTCATGCGATCGAGCGCGGCGCGGTCGATAGGGACCTCGTCCGCTCCTCGGATGGCGATCTGGTCGGAGACCCAGCTGCATGGCCGGCCCGGGAGCGTGAGCTTGCCGCTCGCGCACTTGTTGTAGATTTCCCAGATGCTCGCGTGGCTCACGAGGAGCGTGTTCTCCTCGTCGTCGAGGGCGCGGGTCGCGGCCTTAGTCAGCCGCGCGGGCTCCGCGGCGAGCCAGATGAGCGAGCACGTATCGAGCAGGAGCCGCATCAGAGCCCCCAGAGCTCGGCGTCTTCGCCCGAAATCGGCGCGAAGCAGCCTCGCGCCCATCGCACGGGCTTCGAGGTGACCTCGCCGACCTTCGGGCGTCGCCGCGGCGGCTTCGCGTAGGGCACGAGACGCGCGATCGGTTGCTTGCCTCGGCACACGGTCACCTCTTCGCCCTTCTCCACCTGCGCGAGGAGTCTCGAGAACTGGGTCTTGGCCTCGTAAACGGTGATCGACTTCATGCTCCGCAGCATACCCTTCAACTTGACCAGGTCAAGACCAGGTCATGCGGTTCCGCTCGGACGGCGGCGGACAGACCCGGTGAAGGTCAATCCCTGGGGCAGGCTCGGTGCGAGGCCGCGTTCCGGCGGTACTCGTCCGAGTCGACCGCGGGGCACGCGTTCAGGATGACCTCCTTGAGCTCCGTGACCTGATCCCAGGTCAGCGCCATCGGCGGGAAGACCAGCGGGATGTCGTCCGAGCCGCCCTGCACCCCTGCGGTCAACGTCCCGAGGCGATCCTCCTCTTCGCCCGTCGTCCACAGCTCCTCGAACTTGCGCTCGAACATCTCCGCGAGCGCCGGGTTGCGGTGGACGACCATGTTCTCCATGGTGTCGTGCTCGGCGTTGTCCGACAGGTTGTAGCTGCCCGAGGCCACGACCTCGCCGTCGAAGAGGAAGAACTTGTTGTGCATCTGGTCCGCGTACGAGGTGTCCCAGCGATACGCGTAGAACTTGTACCGGAGCGGCACACCCGCCTCGTGCACCTGGTAGCTGAAGAGGAATCCCTTGTCCCAGCAGCGCTGGACCGAGGACTCGCTCGTGCCGGCGGCCTCGAGGCACTGGTCGACCTCGTCGAGCTGGTCCTGGTGGTACCACGACGAGAGGTACTCCTGGCCGTCGAGGTACACGCGTAGATCGCCGTCGGGGTGCGCCTCGCGCCACCGCACGAGCGCGTCGGAGACGGCCCGCGACCGCAGGTGCCCCGACGCGACGTGGATCGAGCGCTCGGCGCCGTCGATGAGCCCGACGAGGAGGTCCGCGACCGTGTCGCGGCCCGGGATGATCCTGAAGCTCGGGCCTGACGAGGTCACGCGGAGCTGGAAGTTGTCGGAGGTGAAGCCGACGTCGAGGTCCGGGTCCTCGACCGCCTCGATCATCTCGTCCGTGATGGGCATCGACTGCAGGTTCGCGTCCGTCTCGCCCCAGACGAAGTCCTTGGAGCCTTGCCACAGGAGGTTGAACTCGCGCTGCATTCGCAGGACGAGCTCGGCGTCGCCGCGCTGGAAGAGCGTGTTCTCGTCGTACCGCGTGGCCGCGCCGCTCGACCAGTTGCCGCTTCCGGTGATCAGCACGGCCGTCCGTGCCCGGGACTCGTCGTCGCGAGGCCCGTCGAGGATGGCGAACTTGTGGTGCATGATCTTGTTGATGTAGCGGACGTCGATCCCCACGTCCTCGTAGCCCGCCGACTTCGTCCCCGCCGGGCTGCCCTTGTCCTTGCGCGCCGGCTCGAAGATCATGCGCACCGCGACGCCGCGCGAGACCAGCTCGGCGAGGGCCGCCTTGATGCCCGCGTCGGAGAAGCTGTACATCGCGACGTCGACCGAGTGCCCGGCGCCGTCGCCGCCCTCCTCCGCGTCGATCCGCTCGATCATGCCACGCAGGATCGACGCGACGCGCGCGTTGTGGCTCCGCTCGGGCGCCTGCGGGGAGAAGATGACCTCCATGAAGGGCTCGCCGCTCGTCGCCTCGTCGGCCTTTCCGCCCCGGCCCCCGCCACCGCCGCCGTTCTCGGGGTCGATCCCGTCCCCGCCGACGCACGCGGAAGCGAAGAGGCCAGCGGCCAGAAGGCAAGACGGACGCAAGGGGAGCATGGGCGAGTCCTCCGGCGCGAACGCGAATGCAAGGCGCGAGCCAGGCGGAAACACGAGCGATCACGGGAACCGACGGCTTGGCCACCCGCCGCCTGGTGGCTGGCGGTGCAGCCCCCCGGTTGAGCCTTCTCGCGGGGTGCGCGACACTTCCGGGTGAGTGCCCAGATCGGCAGGAGCCTCGAAGCACCCGAAGACGACCTCTGGTGGGGTCGTCCGCGCGCTCCCCTTCGTCGGGGACGACGTGGATCTGGTGCTGGCGCTGAGGGCTGGCCATCCCGGCGCGCCAGGGGCGCTCTTCGAGCGCCACGCGGTGCACGTCCAGAGGGTGCTGGCACGCGTCCTCGGGCCCGATCCCGAGCTCGGAGACCTGCTGCACGACGTGTTCCTCAGGGCGCTGGGCGGCATACGTCGCCTCGAGGATCCCGCCGCTCTGTGCGGGTGGCTCACCTCGATCGCGGTCTTCACCGCAAGGGGCTGCATCCGCCGGCGCAGGGCCAGGCGGTGGTTGCGCTTCCTTTCGGCCGAGCAGATCCCCGACAGAGAGGCGCCCGTCGCCAGCCCGGAGCAGATGGACGCGCTCCGCCGCACCTACGAGATCCTGGACCGCCTGCCCGCGAACGAGCGGATCGCGTTCGCGCTGCGCGTGATCGACGGGATGGAGCTCACCGAGGTCGCGCAGGCGTGCGGCGTGTCGCTCGCGACGATCAAGCGCCGTCTCTCGCGCGCCCAGGAGAGCTTCGTCGCGATGGCGCGGCGCGAGCCTGCCCTCGCGGAGTGGGTCGAAGGAGGCGCCCGATGAATCCCGGATCGGACCTCGGCCGCTTCGGTCGCGAGGTGGCCCGCGCCCAGGACGAGATCCTCGAGCGGGCGGAGCACATCGACCGTGCCCGGGGCCTCTTCGCCGAAGCGCCGGCCGTCCGGAGATCGCCCTCGCGAGTCGTCCTGGGCCTCGCGGCCACGGGTGTCGCCGCGCTCGCGCTCGTGCTGCTCTTCCGCCCGTGGTCGGACCCGCTGACGGTCCGGCTCGCGGACGGCCGAGGTGTCCCGGTCGGAGCGTGGATCGCCGCGCCCGGCACGCGCCCGCTGCCCCTCTGCTTCTCGGACGGGAGCAAGGTCGTGCTCGAGCCGGCGTCCAGCTCGCGAGTGGTCGAGGCGGACGAGCGGGGGGCGCGGATCGTGCTCGAGCGAGGCGTCGCCCGTGTCTCGATCGCGCATCGAAAGGGCAGCCGCTGGACGCTGGCGGTCGGGCCGTACGAGGTCCTCGTGACCGGCACGCGCTTCCGGGTCGCCTGGGACCCGCAGGCCGAGAGCTTCACCCTCTCGCTCGAGCGAGGCACGGTCCGCGTCACGGGTCCGCTCCTGTCGGAGGGACGGACGCTCGTCGCGGGCCAGAAGCTCGAGGCTTCGGGCCGCGAGCGCCGGATCGAGATCACGGATGGCACCGAGCGCTCCCGCCCGGTCGCGTCGGCCCGCATCGTGATGCTGCCCGCGCCGGAATCGCCCGCCGTCGCGCCCGCGCCGGCGCCCGACGAGGCGGAGCCCATGCGAGAGAGAAGCGCGAGGCCCGCGGTCCGCGCCGCGACCGCGGGGCCGTCCTGGCGCGACCTCGCGAGGCGAGGGAGCTACCGCGAAGCGCTCGAAGCCGCCGAGCGTGCCGGCTTCGACGCGGAGTGCGCGCGGGTCGGAGCGTCGGACCTGCACGTGCTCGGCGACGCCGCACGCCTCGCGGGGAGCGCGCCGAGGGCGGTCCAGGCCTTCGACGCCCTGCGCGACCGCTTCGCCGGAACGCCCCAGGCGGCCGCCGCCGCGTTCGCCCTCGGGAGGATCGCGTTCGACGGCCGACACGCGTACGCCGAGGCAGCCCGGTGGTTCGAGACGTACCTTCGCGAAGCGCCCCGGGGCCCTCTCGCGCGCGAGGCGTCGGGCAGGCTGATCGAGGCGAGGCGCCGGAGCGGCGACGCAGCCGGTGCCCGCGAGGGCGCGCGCCGATACCTCGAGGCGTACCCCTCGGGGCCGCATGCCGACCTGGCCAGGACCCTCCTCGCCCAGTGAGGCTCTGGCCACCGTGAGATGGACAATCCTCCTCGCGGCGTGGCTGGCGACGGCCGGTGCCTCGGCCGACCGCCGGCCACTCGTCACCATCGCGGTGGACGGCCCCGGCGACCCCGTGGCGGCCAGGCTTCGCGCCGAGCTCGAGGCCCTCGGGTTCGAGGTCGAGGTCCTCGAGGCGCCGAGCCTGGTCCCGTCGCGCCCGCTCCTCGAGGCGGCCGCGCGCGATCGTGGCGCGATCGCCGCAGTGCGGATCGTGCCGTCGCAGGCCGGCGTCGAGGTCTGGGTCTTCGATCGCGTGACCGGCAAGACCGTCCTGCGCGAGGTCGTGACCGACCCGGACCCGGCGCGGCCCGACTTCGAGCTGATCGCCTTGCGCGCGGTCGAGCTCCTGCGCGCGAGCCTGATGGAGGTGGAAGCGCCCCACCCGTCGCGGGGCGAGGTGCGCCCCGGGCCGGTGGTGCGGGCGATCGCGGAGCGGCGCGAGGCGCCCACCCGCCAGCCTTCCATGCGTCTCGCCCTCGGCCCGGGCATCGCGCTGAGCCCGGGCGGCGTGGGCCCGGCGCTCGACGTCCTCTTCGAGGTGCGGTTCGAGCCCGCGGGGTCGATCGGCGCCACCGTCACGGCGCTCGTGCCGACGCTGCCCGCGAACGTCACCGACGAGGACAAGGGAAGCGCATCCGTCCTCGTCGCGCTCCTCGGCGCCGACGTGTCCTGGCGCTCGCGCAGCGCGTGGCGGCTCGAGCCCACGGCGGGAGCCGGCGCTGCGATGGCGCTCTTGCACATGAGGGGCTCCGCCGCCGGCGGCTACGTCGGCGCGACGGACGACACGCTGTCGCTCGTGCCCTACGTCCGTGGCGGCGCGCGCCTCACGCTCTGGCGCGGCCTAGGGCTGGTCGCCCAGACCCTCGTGGGCGTGGCGATCCCGCGGCCGTCGATACGCTTCGCGGGGACCGAGGTCGCACAGTGGGGCGGGCCGCTCGTCGTGGGCTCGCTCGCGCTCGAGGTCGCCCTGCCCTGAGGGTTGAGCCGTTTCTCGAGTCGGCGGACACTTGGTCCATGGTACGGCTCGCGGATGCCGGAATAGGGATGAGCCGTTCCGGACCGCTGCCGACACTCGATGGATCGATGAGCACGACAACCTCGAAGACGTTCACGTTGACCCTCGCTCTCTTCGCCGCCTGGCCGGCGGCCGGCTGCTGGAAGACCACGGCCGACCCCATCGTCCCGATGGGCGACGCCGACGCGGACGCCGACGCCGACGCCGACGCCGATACCGACGCCGACGCCGACGCCGACGCCGACGCCGACGCGGACCCGCCCCTCGCACGGTCCGTGGATCTGCTGGTCCTGGTCGACAACTCGAGCTCGATGGCGCAGGAGCAGGCCATCCTGTCGGAGTCGTTCGGCCTGCTGGTCGATCTGCTCACGGATCCACCCGACGGCGACGGCAATGGCGTCACCGACTACCGGCGGGTCGAAGACCTGCACGTCGGGGTGATCACCACGGACATGGGCACGGGCGGCTATGCCGTCACCACGTGCGACAACGCGGTCGACGGAGACGACGGGATCCTCCAGCACGCGCCAAGCCCGCTCGTGCCGGACTGCGGGGACGGCTACCCGACCTTCCTGGAGTGGGCCAGCGGCGACGACCTCGCCGCGCTCGATCGCGACTTCCAGTGCATCGCGACGCTCGGGACCGGCGGCTGCGGCTTCGAGCAGCAGCTCAAGGCCGTACGAAAGGCGCTGACGGACCACGCCGAGGGCTACAATGAGGGCTTCCTCCGCGACGACTCGGTCCTCGCGATCCTCATGGTCACCGACGAGGAGGACTGCTCCATCCGCGAGGACATCCAGAACGCGAACGACATCTTCAACACCAAGCTCGCGCTCGGTCCGCTCAACCTGCGCTGCTTCAACCACCGCGACCAGTACGTCGCGCCGGTCGAGGAGTACGCCGAGGACCTCCTCGCCCTTCGCTCCGATCCGCGACGCGTCGTCGTCACGGGCATCCTCGGCATCCCGCCCGACGCCCCCTGCGACCTCTACGACATGCGCCAGGACGACTTCCGGTGCCTGCTCGATCTGCCCGAGATGCAGGAGGTCGTGGACAACTCCGCCCAGGGGCAGGGCGAGCGCCTCACGCCGAGCTGCGACATCCCGGGCATGGGCGAGGCGTTCCCCCCGCGCCGGATCGTCGAGCTCATGCGCCAGGTCGCGGCAGGCGGCGGCGGCGGCAACGTGCAGAGCATCTGCCAGGCCGACTGGACGGCCTCGATGCGCGCAATCGCGCAGGAGATCGGGTCGCGGATGCGGGAGTAGCTCCTTCGATCTCGCGGGCCACGGGATGCTAGAGTCGCGGGGGAGTGACTCCGCTCCCGAAGATCGCGGCGATCGTCTGCGGCCTCGCCGCTGCGTCCTCGGGGTGCGCGCTCCTGTTTCCGCTCGAATCCGACTCGGGTCTGCCCGACGCGGCTCCGCCGCCCGCGACGCCGGTCGCGCGGTTTCCGTGGAATGGCTGGTCCACGGGGAGCGTCTGGGCCGTCGACCCGCTGCTCGCCGTGCGGGCCCGGCAGCCGCGGTTCGTCTGGGAGCCGTCCTCGAGCGCGACCAGCTACGAGCTCGAGATCGACGACGACTGCCCCGTGCCCGGCTTCGCGAACTGCGACTTCCCCTCGCCCGAGCCGCGAATCACGACCGACAAGGTCGTCTACACCATGGGCACGGAGCTGCCGGTCTCGACGGCCGCGCCGGTGGGCGAGCGCTACTTCTGGCGGATCCGCGCGTGTGGCGGGGATGCCTGCTCGCCGTGGTCGCCCGTCCGCTACCTCGACGTCGGGCGCCCGAGGGCGGACTTCGATGGCGACGGCCTCTCCGATCTCGCCATCGGCGAGCAGGGCTTCGCCGCGAGCTCCGGCCGGACATTCGTCCGCTATGGCGAGGCTGGCGAATGGCAGGACATCGGGCCGTCGGGCCGCCCACCGTCGGCGCTCTTCGGCGCGAACCTGGCGACCGGCGATTTCGACGGCGACGGCTTCGGCGATCTGGTCGTCGCCGCGCCCGGGAGGGAATCGGCGAGCGGCGCGGTCTACGTGATTCGAGGCTCCCCCACGGGCCTGCCGGACGAAGAGGTCGAGCGACTCGACAATCCCGCAGCTCCCACGGCGAGCCACTTCGGTCAGACCATCGCGACCGGTGACGTCGATGGCGACGGCTTCGCAGACCTCCTCGTCGGCGCTCCCGGCGGCACGTCCGAGTCCGAGATCATCGGGAGCGCATGGCTCTACCGCGGCTCGGCGGATGGCCCGGGCGCGATCCCGCCGGTGCAGATCGTCGCGCCCGACGGCCAGACTGGCGACCTCTTCGGCGCCGGGCTCGGGTCGGGGGCCGACATCGACGGCGACGGCTTCGTCGACATCGTCGTCGGCGCGAAGAACGGGGGCGACGACGAGAATCAAGACGGGCTGCGGGAGGGTCGGGCGTACGTGCTCAGGGGGGGAGCCGCGACGGACTTCGCCGCGGGGGCCCGCACGATCGATGCGCCAGGCGCCATGCCGGGCGGCTCCTTCGGCAACGCGATCGACGCCTCGGGAGACCTCGACGGCGACGGCTTCGCCGACGTGCTCGTGGGGGCTCCTCTCAGGGATCCCGACAGTCGAGGCGCGCTCTTCGTCTATCTCGGCTCGCGCGCGGGTCTCGCCCCCGAGCCCGACATCGAGATCCCGAACCCCGACGGGCAGGACCAGGGACTCTTCGGCTTCCCGATCGCGACCTGTGACGTCGACGCGGACGGCCGCTCGGAGGCGATCGTCGGCGCCTACTCCCAGGACCACTTCGAGCTGGACGAGGGAAACGTCTTCGTCTTCGCCGGAACGCCGGAAGGGCTGGACGCCGAGCGGCCGATGCGCCTCGACAACCTCGCCGAGAGCTCCGAGGGTGGCCTCTTCGGGCGGGCCCTCGCGAACGCGGGCGACGTCAACGGCGACGGCTTCGGCGACGTCGTCGTCGGCGCTCCCTGGCAGACGGTCGCCGCGTCGCGCCAGGGTGTCGCGTGGCTCTACCTCGGCTCGGCTGCCGGCCTCGACGACGTTCCCACGCCCTTCTCCGACCCCGCCGGCTCGGCGGCGGCCACCTACTTCGGGTCGGGGGTCGCGCGTCTCGATCCGCGGCCACGCCGAATGAATGCAATCGCCAATGCCACCCCGAGCCAGAGCTCGGACGACGCGACGCTGGCCGGCGCGCTGCAGCCGCAGCCACCGCCGTCGTCCTCCTCCACGGGGACCACGGCGGGCGGAGTGCGAGGCCGGCACCAGCCGCCGTCGTCGGCGCTCTGGCAGACGAGGCCGCTCGCGCAGGGCGCGTCCTCCCCGCAAGCGTCCGTGCACGCGCGGAAGTCGTCGAAGCGCCCGCAGAGCCCCGAGAGGCAGTCCTCGTCCTCGGCGCAGGCCTCGCCGTCGATCGCTCCGCTCGGCGCGCACCGGCCTTCCTCGCAATCGAATCCGGCCGGGCAGGCCTGCCCTTCGCACGGGCCGGTGCAAACGAGCCGTCCGTCGACCTCGGCGCACTCGCCGGAGTCGCAGCTCGCGGCGCTGGCGCACGGGCTGCCGTCCGGAGCCCCGCCGGGCGAAGCGCGAACGCACTGATCGTCCGGGTCGCACTCGAAGCCGTCCGGGCAGCCGGAACCGCACTCCGCCGAGCACACCGACCCGAAGGCGTCCTCGGTGCAGCTCGGGAGCTCGTCGGACCTCGACTCCGTCCTCGAGTACGAGATCGGTTCCGGTACCATGACGGAGGGGACGCCCTTGCCCCGGCCGCGCAGCGGCGCCATCGGCGGATGGCTCGACGGCATGGCGTGCGTCGCGTCCGGCGTGGAGGCCTTCGCGCTCCAGACGGACTGGCTGTGCCTGGGCGACGAGCTGTGGATCCCGCAGATCGACGAGCTGCCCGTGCCCAACCCGCTCTCCGCGCCTGCTGGCGGCGGCGTCGCCGGCGACCGGCTCTACGTCCTCGGCGGGACCGACGACTTCCAGGTCGAGCCCAGTCCGCTGATCCGGTGGCCCGCGGCGGACCTTCCCGACGGCGGCACCCCCGACGCGGGCCCGGACGCGGGCCCGGGTGCCGGCGTCGATGCCGGCTCCGACCCCGAGCCGGACGCCGGCGCCGAAGAGCCCGACGCCGGCATCGACGCGAGCACGCCCGCCGGCGACGGCTCGGAGGACGGCGGCTGCTGCCGCGTGGCGCCCGGCCGCCCGCGCCGCGGCGCGCTGGCGCTCCTCGCGCTCGCGCTCATGGTTGCGATCTCGAGGCGGGCCCGGGTGGCCTCGGGGCCGCGAGCGGCCCCGAGGCCCTGCGCGCCAGGGCGTGCCCGGTCCCGCGGCCGCTGAGGCGGCCGCGGGACACGGCGGCTTTCGGGCAGCTTTCGTCAGAGGAGGATCAAACCGCGAGGCGCGCGAGGCGAGCAAGGCAGAGCTCGGCGTGAGCGAACGCGGCGGGAGTGTCGACGTCGAGCCAGAAGGCGCCGCCGACGTCGCACGCGCGCATGCGGCCCGAACCGCAGAGCGCGCGGATGCCGTCGGACAGCGACGCGTCGCCGCTCCGCGACTCGGCCGCGCGAAGGGCCTCGACGAGCGAGGGGCCGATGCGGAAGCAACCGGTGTCGATGGCGTCGTAGTGATCGAGGGTCTTGCCGATCTCCGTGATCCCGCCTGGATCGAGCAGGACCTTCGTCGCGTCGTCGATGTCGAAACAACCTCGGACGTCGCGATCCACGCCGAGCACCGCGTCGCCGTCGGCGAGCGGGAAATCAGCCACCGCACGCACCAGGTCGTCGCCGAGAAGGTGGTCGGACATCGAGAGGAACGTCCCGTGCTCGACCTCCGCGGCCGCGGCGAGCACCGACAGCCCGTTCGAACGTTCCCAGCGATCGTTGAGGACGAAGCGGACGGGTAGCGACATCCCCCAGCTCAGCACCGCCTCGCGGATCGTCTGCGCCTGGTAGCCGAGGACGACGACGGCCTCGCCCACGCCGCCCTTCACCAGCGACTCGAGCGTCCGCTGCAGGAGCGGCCGACCCGCGACCCGAACGAGCGGCTTGGGGGTCGGGTCCATCTCGTACAGGCGCGATCCCCTCCCGGCCGCCAGGACGATCGCCCGCGTCACGGGCTCACCACGGCGATGGGCCCGGGGTGTGGCGATTCGACGACAGTGTGAACCACGTACACTCCTCCATCCGCCACGGATCGCCCCACGCGATCGGCGACAACCTTCGAGAACCTGGGAGCGGCAGCCCTCGCGAACCTGGGCTTCGCGTGGCTTTGGGGCAAGACGAGTGCCACCTGGCGCCGCCGTTGATGTAGCCTCGCCGCCGTGAAGCTCCGCGAGCGACTGAAGGCGAGCCTGGGGACCCTCGATCGGGAGGTCGCATGGATCTTCCTCGTCTCTGTCGTCGTCCAGAGCGTTTACTGGTACTTTGGCCGCGTCTCGTTCTTCGAGGAGCACTTCCCGCCGCCCGAGGGCTCCACGATCTTCGGCCGGATCGAGCCGGTGCTCCTGCACTGGGCCACGGCGTTCGTCCTGTTCGCCGTCGTCTCGATCGTCGTGATCCGCATCGTCCTCGGCCAGCGTCTCGCGGATTTCGGCCTGCGCCGCGGCGAGGGATCGCTGTGGTGGAAGGGCGCGATCGTCACGTTCGTGGTCTTTGCCGCGCCGATCGTGATCGGTGGGGCGGGGATGGCGGACGTCGGCGCCGAGTATCCGCTATCGAAGGCAGCGGCCTCGAGCTGGAAGGTGATGGCGCTCTACGCCCTCGCCTATGGCGTCTACTACGTGGGCTGGGAGGTCCACTTCCGCGGGTTCATCCTCTTCGGCCTCGCGCGCAAGCTCGGTCCGTGGCCCGCGATCTTCGCCCAGATGGTCCCCTCGGTCCTGATCCACGCGGGCAAGCCTCCCGGCGAGACCTTCGGCGCCATCCTCGCGGGAATCATCTGGGGCTGGCTGGCGCTCGAGACCCGGTCGATCGTCGGACCGCTCCTCGCGCACTGGGCCCTGGGCGTCACGAACGACGTCGTGATGAGCATCCACTTCCACGGGCTGTAGCTTCCGGGCTGGTTCGAAAACGAGGCCGCCCGCCCACTCCCGGCGAGCCTGGAACGCTTCTTGCTGACCCGCGCGCAGGGCTGCCGGAAAGCCCGTACGCGGACAGTACAAAACGTTGCGAAACAGGCGCGAGGCATGGTAGCGGCAGGCGCCGGCCGGAAAGCGATCGAGCCATCCGATGCGACAAGCTCCCAAGAAAACCGCGACCCTACGCGCGGTGGTCCTCGCAGCCGGAAACGGCTCTCGCATCGGCGGTGGCGCCCTGCCCAAGCCGCTTAGGCCCATCGGTGGCGTCCCGCTGATCGTCCGGGTGCTGCGGACTCTCGGCGAGGCGGGCATCGGCGAGGTGATGATCGTCGTCGGTCACCAGGGTGACGAGGTCCGGCGGGCGATCGAGTCCGAGCCCGGACTGCCAATCGCTCTGCACTTCGCCGTGAACGACCGCTTCATGGGCAAGAATGGCCTGTCGCTCCTGGCCGCGAGCTCCTTCGTCGAGGGCGAGTGCCTGCTCGCCATGGCCGATCACCTCTGCTCGCCCGACCTCGTGCGCAAGGTCCTCTGCGCCCAGATCCCCGAGGGAGCTTGCGTCCTGGGGGTCGACCACGAGATCGATCGCTGCTTCGACCTCGAGGACGCGACCAAGGTCCGGATCGCGCAGGACCGAGTGGCGGACATCGGCAAGGACCTCGATCATTACGACGCGATCGACACGGGCGTCTTCCGGATCGGCCCGGCGCTGTGCGAGGAGCTGGGGCGGATCGATCGCGAGGCCGGCGACTGCTCGCTGTCGGACGGGGTCCGCGCGCTCGCGATCAAGGGCCGCTTCCATGCGTTCGACGTGGGTCGGGTCCGCTGGATCGACGTCGACACGCCCGCCGCCATCCTGCGCGCCGAGGCGATGATCCGCGTCTTCGGCGACCGGCTCTGCGACGAGCCCGCGGGCCCCGCGGCTCCAGCGGTCGACCCCGAGGCGATGGAGCTGTTCGCTCCGACCTGGGTGCGCGCCGCCAAGCCCTACAACGAGGACCACTTCGCGCTGGCCGAGCGCCAGGGCGACGTGCTCCGGATGATGTCGAACGAGAGCCCGTTCGCCCCCAGCCCGAGGGTTCTCGAGGCCATCGCGCGCGCCGCCAGCCAGGCGAACCTCTATCCGACCAGCGGCAAGGACCTGAAGCGATGCCTCGCCCAGCGCGAGGGCCTCGAGGCCGGGAGCGTGCTCCTCGGCTGCGGCTCGGCCGAGCTGATCGACATCGTCATCAGGACGTTCGTGGCGCCGGGCGAGGAGGTGCTGCTCAGCGTGCCGACCTTCTCGATGTACGAGGCCAGGACGCGGACGGCGGGCGGCATCCCCGTGCTCGTCCCGATGACGGACGATCACGAGCTCGACGTGCCCGCGCTCATCCACGCGGTCACCGAGCGCACGAAGGTCATCTTCCTCTGCACGCCGAACAACCCGACGGGCAACTGCATCCCCGAGCCCGAGCTGCGGCGGATCCTCCGGCTCGGGCTGCCCACGGTGATCGATGAGGCGTACCTCTGGCTCGGCTCTCACGGCTCCTTCGTCCACCTGCTCGGCGAGTTCCCGAACGCGATTTTCCTGAGGACGTTCTCGAAGGCGCTGGGCCTCGCGGGCCTGCGCCTCGGCTACGCCATCGCGCACCCCGCGGTGACCGGCCTCCTGTCGCGAGTGAAGATCCCGTGGAACGTCCCCTCCGTCATCGTCGCCGCCGCGATGGCCGTGCTCGAGGACCATTCGGAGCAGGATGCCCGGATGGCGGAGCTCTGCGCCGCGCGCGAGGGCCTCATCCGCGACCTCGAAGCGCTCCCTGGCGTCGTGCCGCTTCCCAGCGAAGGCAACTTCGTGATGCTCGACGTCTCCGGCACGAGCTGGACCGCCGATGACCTCGTGGCCGCGCTCCTCGCCGAGGGCGCGCTGATCCGGTCGCTGGCCGTCCACCACGCCAAGGGCCGTCGCTTCGTCCGCATCACCGTGGGCACCGCCGAGCAGAACACGAGCTGCGTCGCGATGCTCGGCCGAGTGCTTTCGCGGCCGCGGCGAACGGCGCGCGGGCCCTTCGATCTGGTCGGGCGAGATGCGGGACGCTGACGTCGCACGCGCGCGCGAGCTGCGGTTCCAGTGGCCCCTCGCCGACTGGGACACGGAGGCGCTCGCGGACCGCTGGCTGTTCACGCCGCTCGGCAAGTGGGTGGCGCGCCTGCTCCTGCACACCACCGTGCGGCCGAACCACGTCTCCTTCGCGGGGCTCGTCTCCGGAGCAATCGCCGGGATCTGCTACGGCGTGGGCAGCCACTCGACGATCGTCGCGGCGGGCCTCTTCCTTCTGCTCTCGGTCGTCTTCGACGCCGCGGACGGCGAGCTCGCCAGGGCGCGGCGCCAGACGTCGGAGACCGGCAAGCTCTTCGACAACGTGGCGGACAGCGTGAAGACCGGAAGCGTGGTCCTCGGCATCGCGGTCGGGATGCAGATCGCGGGCACGTGGGGCCCGCTCGAGCCGCCCTTCGGCCTTCCGATGCCCGTCGGCATCTGGGGCCTCGGCGTCCTCGCGGGCGCCTCGCTGATTCTCCAGGTGACGACCCGTAACGGCTTCGTCAGCCTCTACCGACTCCACGCGAAGGGCCAGCTCGACACCTCGTACGCACGAATGGACGCGGTCCAGGTCGAGCTGGCCGAGATGCGGGCAAGGGGCGGCTTCTGGCTCGAGCGGGCCGTCGTCGGCTTCCTCTTGGCCTTCACGCGCCCCGCCCACCGGAAGCCCGACGATGCCGCGCCGCCCCCCGATGCGGCCTACGCGGACAGGCTCTTGCCCTGGATCCGCGCCTGGACCTTCTACGGCGGCGCGACACAGCTCGGCGCGCTGGCGCTCGCCTCTCTGTGCGGCGCTCCGCTCTGGGGGCTCCTGGTCATCTCGGTCCCCGCGAACCTCGTCTACGTCCCGCTCCTGGTCGCGACGCGCCACGCGCATCGCCTGGCCGCTCGCGCCGCGTGAGCACGTCCACCGCGGTCCTGCTCGTCGCCGGCGTCGGCTCGCGCCTGCGCGCTCGATCGGGCGACCTGCCCAAGTGCCTGGTCGAGGTGGCGGGCCGGACCATCCTGGACCGCGCGGTCGGCGCCCTCGTCGCCCACGGCGTCCGACGGATCGTCCTCGCGACCGGCCATCGCGAGGATCTGATCCGCGCGGCGCTGCGTCACGCGCCTGTCCCCGTCGCGTTCTGCCCGAACCCACGCTATGCGAGCACGCAGAACTCCGTCTCCCTCGCCCTCTGCCGTCAGGCGGTCGGCGGCGAGGCGTTCTTCAAGCTCGACGGCGACCTCGTCTTCGACCCGGCCGTTCTGGCGCGCCTCGACGAGTGCCCCGCCCCGCTCGCGGTCGCCGTCCACCGCGGCGCGGGCATCGACGAGGAGGCCATGAAGGTCCGCGTCGACGTCGCGGGCCGGATCGTCGACTTCGGCAAGCGGATCGCCCTCGCGGACGCGGGCGGCGAGAGCATCGGCATCGAGCGCATCTCCTCGGGCGCCGCCCCGCCGATCTTCGAGGCGCTCGCGAAGGCCGGCGAGGACGGCCGCCACGACCTCTACTACGAGGACGTCTACGCGACCCTAGTCGCCGGAGACCTCGAGGCGTCCGCCGTCGATGTCTCGGACCTCCGCTGGGCCGAGATCGACAACCCCGACGACCTCGACCGCGCCTCGGCGGAGTGGTATGGGCGCTGAGCCCCCGTACGCCCGGGTCCACCATGAGGCTCGCGCCCACCTCGAAGCAGCTCGTCTTCCACCTCGGGGCGCACCGCGCGGGGTCGAGCACGATCCAGGGGACGCTCGAGCGGCGGCGCGACGAGCTCGATGCTCGAGGCGTCGGGGTGTTCGTGCGCAGGGACCTCGCGGCGGATGCGCTGATGCGCCCGCTGCTCGCGATCCATCGCGGTAGCCTGCGTGCCCTGCCGAGCGTCTGGCCGCTCGTGCGCGCGCCGGGCTCCACGGTCGTGATCTCCGAGGAGAGCCTTCTCGGCCTCATGCCGGGGCGCCGCGGTGCCTCGTTCTACCCCGGGCACGTCCGGGCGATCCGGGGACTCCGCTGGCTCGCGCGATTTTTCGACGTGCGCCTGCGCTGGATCGTCCGGCGCCAGGACCGCCTGCTCGAATCGATCTTCTCGTTCCGCGTGAGCCGCGGCGAGACCGACGACTTCGCGACCTTCGCGGCGCGCTGCGGCCATCTCGCGTGGCTGCCGATCGCGCGGGCGCTCGAAGCCTCCGGCATCGCCGACGTGCGAGTGGCGCTCTTCGAGGACCTGTTCGACGCTGGTACCGAGGCGCGCCTCGGAGCGTTCCTCGATCTGCCCGGTTCCGACTCCTGGCGCGAGCCCATGAGGCGCGGCAACGTCGGCCTTCGCGGCCCGGCGCTCCAGATCCTGCGCTACCTGAACCGCGCGGCGTCGCTCGATCCGGAACAGCGCCGCGCCGCCCACGCCACCCTGCAGCCATACTGCGCCGAGCCCCCGCCGGAGGAGGACCTCGCCCAGGCGTTCGAGCGCGGCTCGCTCGGCCGGCTCGCCCGCCTCTCGGCGTCCGCCCTCTCGTTCGCCGCCGCCGCCCCGCCCACCGGCTTCGACGACGCGGCGCGTCGCGACTTTCTCCGCCGCCACGAGGCCGACAACCGCCAGCTATTGCGCATGAGGATCGTCGTCGGCGACGCTGCCCGCTGGGAGCTGTGACCCGGTGCTGGACGGTCGCCGAGCTGTTCGACTAGCGTCTGCGGCCGTGGGCGACCACTTCGTCGTCGTGCACCGGACGTTCGATCCGATCGAGGTCGAGGTCGTGCTCGATCTGCTCGCGCAGAATGGCATCGACGCGAGGGGCCTCGGAACGCGGCATGGCGCTCTCATCGGCGTCGGCCAGGGCATCCTCGAGCAGCGTGTCGAGGTTCCCGAGGATCGAGCCGCCGAGGCGGCCGAGCTGATTGCGGCGTTCTTGCGACCCGAGCAGCCGGTAGAGCCGGAGCCCACTGCGGCTGAGCCCGAGCAGCCGGCGCCGCCGAAACGCGAGGCGACGACCGAGCCGGAGGAGCCGCGGCTTCGGCCGATCCTGGCTGCCGGTGCGGTGCTCGCCATCTTCGGCGGAAGCCACTTCTACGCGCGGCGGACGGTCAGTGGCCTCGTCATCGCGCTTGCTCAGCTCGCCGCCTTCGCGGCCCTTCTCGCCGGGGACTACGACGCGGGCCCCGCGGCCGGGCTCGTCGTGGTCGGCCTGCTCGCCCTCGACCTCGTCGGCGGTCAGCTCGCGGTCCGGGCGTTCAACCACGGCCGTCGCGCGTCGCGCGGCCGGCAGCTCGCCGTCTCGCTCGTCGGGGTCGTTCTGGTCGCGGGCGGTGCCGGGGTCGTCGCCTCCAACGTCCCTCCTCCCGCGCCCGAGCCCGACGAGCTGGACCTGCTCGTCCCGTTGCTCCCGGGACCCGACGACGAGCGCGCTCAGGACGAGGAGCTCTTCCGCATCCTCGAGCTCCGAGGCCTCCCCGGCTTCCATCCGGATGGGTCCGGCGCACCGGATGGGGGAAGCACGCCGCCTTAGAGCTCCACCATCGGTGCGCCGGGGAAGCAAGCGCGGCCCCGACCAGCGTTCTTGGCACCGTAGAGGTTCGCGTCCGCGAGCGCGATCAGCTCGGCCGGCTCGCGGCAGTCGTCCGGCCAGGTCGCGCCGCCGATGCTGAGCGTGCCCACGGCCGTTCGCGTGAGAAGGAACGGTAGTGCACATGTCCGCGCGCTCGGTGATCGAATCGTGCGCCAAGAGACGCACCGGAGCCCCGTGGCCGCCGCGGAACGTCGATTGCAATCTGGCTCGCGGGGCATGGGTATGCGGGCTAGTTCGTCCACGGTCGTCCTCGCCGTACTGACGGCGGCGAGCTGCAGCGATCCGGGCGAGATCGGTGCGACCTACGGCGACGCACCCGGCGAGCAGGCGGAGCCCGTCGATGGCGGCGGCCCGGCGGAGACCGACGCTTCGGGCGAGGCACCCGAGGGCCAGACCGGCGATGCGGCGCCCGAGGACGACCCACCCGAGACCGAGCCGCCGGAGGTCGAGCCGCCGGAGTCCGATCCGCCCGCGAACGAATGCCTCGAGGCGACGGCTCCGTGCGGCGCGGACACGGACTGCTGCGCCGGTCTCGATTGCGGGACCACGACCCTGGGTCAGGTTTGCTGCGGCATGTCGGACGCGCCCTGCGCCACGGCGAACGGGGAGGATTGCTGCGGCGACCTCCTGTGCGTCGACGGGAGCTGTCAGGACGGCGCGTCCATGTTCAAGGCGCCGTACGCGTGCGGCCAGAGCTGGACCTACGACCATCACTCGGCCGAGGTGCGGCAGGCGCTCGACTTCATACGTGACGACGGGGGCGAGACGGACGGCGCGCCGGTGGTCGCGTCCGCCGGCGGCTGGGCCACCCAGCACTGGGAGGCCGGAGGAGCGGGCAACTACATCGTCATCGACCACGGCTGGGGCTGGCAGACCTATTACTTCCACCTCTGGGAGTTCTCGGTGCCCGACGGCTCCCAGGTCGTCCAGGGCCAGCAGGTCGGCACGACCGGCTCGACCGGCAACTCCTCCGGCCCGCACATCCACTACGAGCAGCTCTACGACGGCGTCGGACAGGCGATCCGCTTCAACGGAGAGTCGCTCGCGCCCTACCCTGCGTACTACGGAGAGCGGTCGTACGTCAGCGACAACTGCCCGTAGGACTCACCGCTCGGAGGCGCGGCGGAGCATCTCGTCGGCGGCCTGGATGACGCGCTGGTTGATCTCGTAGGCGCGCTGGCTGGTGATGAGGTCGATCATCTCGGTCACGACCTCGACGTTCGAGCCCTCGAGGAATCCTTGCGCGACGGTGCCGATGCCCTCCTCGCCGGGGGCGGCCACGATCGGCTCGCCGCTCGCCGCGGTCGGGACGAAGAGGCTGCGGCCGATCGAGCGGAGGCCCGCGGGGTTGATGAAGTTCGCGAGCTGCAGGCGGCCGATCTCCTGCGCCTGGTTCTGGCCCGCCTGCGTCGCGCTGATCGTGCCGTCCGCGGAGATCGTGACGGAGACCGCGTCGGTCGGGATCGTGATCGACGGCTCGATCGCGAAGCCGTCCACCGTGACCAGCCGCCCCTCCGCGTCGGTCTTCAGGTTGCCCGCGCGCGTGTAGGCGACCTCCCCGTTCGGGCGCGTCACCTGGAAGAACCCCGCTCCCTCGATCGCGAGGTCGAGGGGATTTCCGGTCTGCTTCATCCCGCCCTGCGTGAAGATGTTCTCGGTCGACACCGTGCGCGTCCCCTGCCCCACCTGCAGGCCCGTCGGCAGACGCGAGCCGTCGGCCGCGGTCCCGCCCGGCGCGCGGATCGTCTGGTAGAGCAGGTCCTGGAACTCCGCGCGGCTCCGCCGGAAGCCCGTCGTGTTCACGTTCGCGATGTTGTTCGCCACGACGTCGATGTTGGTCTGCTGCGCCGCCATCCCTGTCGCTGCCGTGTTCAGTGAACGAAGCATCTCTTTTCTCCTCTACCTGCTCGCAACCTCGCGGGCATCTAGTGCGGTGGGCTTCCGCCCCCCGCGCCCCCCGAAACCTGCACGCGTACTCGCTCCGGCGAAGCAAGTTCGCCTCCGCTCGCCCTGCTGGGAACGCTCGTCGGCGCCGTGACGCGTGTCCTCCGACCGAGCACCCCCTTGGCCGGCCTCGCTCATCTGCTCGCAACCTCGCGGGCCGTTCGACTGTCCAGCTCGCGGAATGCCTGAATCACCCTCTGGAACGACTCGAAGGACCGGCTCACCGTGATGAGCTCGTTCAGCCCCGCGACCGCGTTGACGTTCGCCCCCTCGAGGTGCCCCTGCACCACCTGCGTCTCGTCGTCGGCGACCGGCTGGCCCTGACCTGCGACGAAGAGCGTCGCGCCCTGCTTCGCGAGCTGGTTCGGCTGCTCGAAGCGGACGACCTTGATCCGCCCGATCGGCACGCCATCCGCGCTCACGGTGCCGTCCGTCGCGATCACGACCTCGCGAGTGCCCGCGGGGAACCGGATCCGCGGCAGGGTGCGCTCCCCTTCGACTTCCCGCGCCAGGACCGCGTGGCCGTCCATCGTCTGGAGCATCCCCGTCTGGTCGGTCACGAACGCGCCCGCGCGCGTGTACCTCACTCCGCTCGGCGTCTCGACCGCGAAGAAGCCGTCGCCCTGCAGCGCGACGTCGAGCGGGTTGCCCGTCTGCCTCAGCGCGCCCTGCGCAGTGTCCGCGCGCACCTGCGAGACGCCGACGAAGCGCAGGCAGTCCGGCGCGGCTCCGTTGCCGCCGCTCCGCACGAGCGCCTCCTGGAAGGCCACCCGGTCGCCCCGGTATCCCGTCGTGTTCGCGTTCGCGACGTTGTTCGCGACGACGTCCAGCGACCTCTGCTGCGCGATCGCGCCCGAAAGCGCGCTGTAGATCCCGTCCGACATTTCTTCAGCCCTTCTCCATCGCGGCCCTCAGCCGCGCCGTCGCCTCGCCGAGGATCTGGCAGACCCGGCTCTCCGTGACGCCCAGGATCTTGCCGATCTCCGCCTGGGTGCACTCCTCCTGGTAGTAGAGCGCGAGCACGGTCTGGATCCGCTCCGGCAGCTTCTGGATGGCCGCCACCAGCCGCGGCTTGAGCTCGAGGTCGGCGATGTGCCCGACCGGATCGTCTTCGGACGTGACGATCTCGTCCGGGTCGATCTCTCCCAGCCGCCCGAGCGCCGGCCCGCGCGCGAGGTCCTCGGTGAGTCTCTGGTACGCCTCCACCTCGAGCCCCAGCTCCGCCGCGATCTCCTCGACCTCCGGCGCGCGCCCGAGCGCCGTCTCGAGCTTGCGGACGGCCCGCGCGACCTCGGCCAGACGCCGCCGTCCGTGGCGCGTCATCGCGTCGGCCGCGCGGAGCTCGTCGAGGATCGCGCCGCGAATCCGCGCCTCCGCGTACGGCTCGAACCGAGGGTAGCGAACCGGATCGTACCGCTCGATCGCCTTGAGGAGCCCCTCGGTGCCCGCTCCGATGAGGTCGCCCACCTCCACGTTCGGGGGCAGCCGCCGGGCGAGCCGGAAGGCCGTGCGCCTCACGATCGCGAGCCCCGACGCGACGAGCTGCTCGCGCGTGGGAATCGGTGGGCGAAGCTGCATCATCGGGGTTCTTTCCTCGATCACCATCAGCAAAGCTCCCTTGGTGAGGCCCCGGGACCGAGCCGTCGCACCAGCCCTTCCGTGGCGCGCGCCGCGACCGAGCTGGGCGATCTCAGGACGAAGGGCTCGCCGGCCGCGCAGGCCTGGCGGACCGACTCGTCCCGAGGGATGCAGCCGAGATAGCCCAGCTCGAGCGTGAGGAAACGCCGCACGATCGCGTCGAGGCGCGAGTGCAGCTCGAGCCCCTCGGCCTCGGAGGCGACCTGGTTCGACACCAGGTGGATCCTCTCGAGCCCGCTCCTCCGATTGAGCACCTTGGCCATCGCGTACGCGTCGCGCACCGCGGTCGGGTCGGGCGTCGTTACGAGCAGGACGTCGTCCGCCGCGGACGCGAAGGTCACGGCGTTGCCGCCGATGCCCGCGCCCGTGTCGATGACGAGGACGTCGAACTTCTTCGCGACCTCGTCGACCGCGTTCGCGAGCGCCGCCCGCTCCGTGCCGTTCAGGTTCGCCATTTCGTAGCGGCCCGGGCAGGCCGGCACGAGGTGGACGCCCGCCGGGCCCTCGAGCAGGATCTCGTCGATGTTCTTCTCGCCGTCGAGGACCGAGCGCAGGTCGAACTGTGGCTTGAGCCCAAGCGCGAGGTCCAGGCTCGCGAGGCCGAGATCGGCGTCCAGGAGGACGACCTTCAGCCCCTTCTGCGCCAGGCCGACCGCCAGGTTCGCGGCGATCTGGGTCTTGCCCACGCCACCCTTGCCGCTCGTCACCGCGATGGTCCGGGTGGGGCTGGATGACGCCCGGTGGAGGCGATACACCCTGGCGCCCTCGCCGCGGGCGGCCCTCAGGCCATCGGCCTGGTTCGCGAAGCGGATCATCAGTTGACCTCCTCGCCGCAGAGCAGCGATGCCAGCCGCTCGGCGCAGGCGGCCTCGATGTCCTCGGGCACCCTCTGGCCGGTCGTGAAGTAGGCGAGCGGCAGACCGGTCAGCACCTGCGCGGCGACGATCGTCCCGGTGCGGATCGCCTCGTCGACCTTGGTCATCGTGAGCTTGGTCGCCCTGAGCGGCGCCAGCCGCTCGAGGACCGCCTCCATCTCCGCGTCGTGCATGGCCGCCGCCATGCAGAGGTGGACCTCGACCGGCTCGCCCGCGCGGTGCAGGCACTCGGCCATTGCAGAGACGGCGCCGCGATCGCGCGGAGCGCGGCCGGCCGTGTCGACGAAGACGAGGTCCGCGTCCGCGAGCTTCTGGAGCGCCAGGCCGAGCGACTCCGCGTCGTCGGCGATCTCCATCGGGATGCCGATGAGCTCCGCGTACTGCCCGAGCTGCTCGGCGCCGCCGATGCGGAACTGGTCGATGCAGACGAGGCCCACGTTGACGCGGTCGATCAGCGCGGCCTGGGCCGCGAGCTTGGCGATGGTCGTGGTCTTGCCCACGCCCGTCGGGCCGACGAACGCCGTGACCCGCGCGCGACCCCTCGTGGCGACGCCCGCGGCGCCCCCGAAGATCATCTCCTCGCGAAGCGCCCTCGACAGCGCCGACTTGACCTCGGCCATCGTGCGCGGTTCCCGCGGCGAGGCAGAGCGGATCCGGGTGCAGAGCGTCCTCGCCGCGGTCACGGGCACGCCCATCCGGATGAGACGCCACTCGATCCCGGACGGCTCGGAGGAGCGCGCGATCGTCCGGCCCGTCGAGATGGCGCTGGCCGGCACGGACCCGTCAGGCGCCGCGGTGATCTCGACCTCGGTCGTGCTCCCGAACAGCCCTCCCCGGACCTGCCGCGACGACAGGATGACCGCGTCCGGGCCGAGCTCCCGCTTGACCTGGGCCAGCGCCTCCTCGAACCGGCTCGCTCTGTACGTCCTCTCCAGCATCGGCATCACGATCTCCTCACGCCGTCACCACTCCGAGGTTCCGCACCGTCGTCTTCGGATCGACCTCGCGATACGAGAGCACCGAGAGACCCGGCACGCGCCGGGAGAAGAACTCGGAGACGCCGCGCCTCACGTCCGGCGCGCACAGGAGCATCGGGGGGGTCGATACGCCCGCGAAAGCCCGCGCGGCGCCGTCGAGCGAGCCGACCAGCCGCTGCACCCAGGTCGCGTCCTGCGAGCCGGTGCGGAACAGCTCCTCCGCGCGCGGGTCGAGGACCAGCGCGGCCACCGCGCCGTCGTCGCTCCGGAAGCGTGCGGTGATGTGTCGCGCCAGGCGGTGCCTGACTCGCTCCGTGAGCTCGGTCGGGTCCTTCACCTCGCGCGCGTTGTCGGCGAGGCCCTCGAAGATGCTCCTCAGGTCGCGCACCGACACCGACTCCTTGAGGAGGTTGCGCAGGACCTTGATGACCTCGCCGAGCGGCAAGAGGTTCGGGATGAGCTCGTCGACCAGGCGCGGCTCGCGCTTGGCGAACATGTCGACCAGGTCCTGCGCCTCGGCGCGGCCGAGCAGCTCCGGGGCCGCGAGCCGCATCATCTCGGTCAGGTGCGTCGCCGCCACCGTCACGGCGTCGACGACGGTGTAGCCGAGGCTCTCCGCGCGGTCGCGGTCGGTCGCGGCGATCCACCGGGCCGGCAGACCGAACGCGGGCTCCTTGACCTGCTCGCCCCCGAGGCTCGGCGCGGTGCCCGTCGGATCCATCGCCAGCATCCGGCCGACGCGCAGCTCGCCGTGGCCGATCTCGTTGCCCGACAGGAGCAGGCGGTAGCCGCCCGCCTTGAGGCGCAGGTTGTCGCGGATGTGCACCGAGGGGATGATGATCCCGAGCTCGACCGCGAGGTTCTTGCGGATCGCGCCGATGCGCTCGACGAGCTCGCCACCGCGCGAGGCGTCGACGATCGGGACGAGGTCGTAGCCGACCTCGAGCTCGAGCAGATCCACCGGGAGCATCTCCTCGAGGCGCTCGCGCTCGCTGGGCGCGTGCCTGGCCGTGCCCTCGGCGTCCGGGGCGGCCTTCTCCGCTCCCGGGCGCCCCATGGCGCGGCTCGAGCGAGCGATGAAGGCGATCACGCCGGCGAGCAAGAAGAACGGGATGGCCGGCATGCCGGGCAAGAGCCCCACGACCGCGAGGATGGCGCTCGTCGCATACAGCGCGGCGTGCTTGCCGCCCATCTGCTGGACGATCGCGCCGGACAGCGCCGAGCCCGCGGAGGCGCGGGTGATGACGACGCCCGCTGCCGTCGAGACGAGCAGCGCCGGGATCTGCGACGCGAGGCCCTCGCCGACCGCGAGGACCGTGTACGTCGAGGCCGCCTCGGCGGGCTGCATGTCCTGCTGCAGCATGCCGACCACGAAGCCGACGACGACGTTCACGCCGGTCATCAGGACCGCGGCGATCGCATCGCCGCGAACGAACTTGGACGCGCCGTCCATGGCGCCGAAGAAGTCGCTCTCCTGCTCGACCTGGCGGCGGCGGGCGCGCGCTTCCTCCTGCGTGATCGCGCCGGCGGCGAGGTCGGCGTCGATCGACATCTGCTTTCCCGGCATGGCGTCGAGGGTGAACCGGGCGGCGACCTCGGCCACGCGGCTCGAGCCCTTGGTGATGACGACGAAGTTGATGATGACGAGGAGGACGAAGACGGCGCCGCCTACGAAGTAGTTGCCGCCGAACATGAACTCGCCGAACGCGCCGATGACCACGCCGGCCGCGGTCGTCCCCTCGGAGCCGTGCATCAGGATGAGGCGGGTCGAAGCGACGTTGAGCGCGAGCCTGAGGAGCGTCACGAAGAGCAGGATCGTCGGGAAGGCCGACAGGTCCAGCGGCTTCTCCAGGTGGATCGAGATTATGAGGATCGCGACCGACAGGGCGATCGAGGTCGCGAGGAGCATGTCGAGCAGGAACGGCGGCAGCGGCGCCACCATGAGCAGCACGATCGCGACGAGGAGGAACGGGATCACCGCGACCACGCGGCTGTTCATCGGCAAGCTCGGCAGGCTCGGCAAGGAGGGCGCGTTCTTCGTGGCTACCGTGCTCACACGTACGCTCCAGCGCGAAGGCGCATCACGTGCGCGATCACCTCGGCGGCGGCGCGATAGAGCTCGACGGGGATGTACTGGCCGAGCTTGCCGTGGGCGTGCAGCGCCCGGGCGAGCGGCCGGTTCTCGACGATCGGGACGCGGTGCTTGCGCGCGGCCGACCTCATCTGCGTGGCCACGTCGTCGATTCCCTTGGCGAGGATCACCGGGGCGGCGTCGCGGTCCGTCTCGTAGCGGAGCGCGATCGAGATGTGCGTCGGGTTCGCGACCAAGACGGTCGCCTTGCGGACGTCGCTGACGGCACGGCGGCGCGCGGCCTCGCGCATCCTCGCCCGGATGCGGCGGCGGACGGTCGGATCGCCCTGCTCCTCCTTGTGCTCGTCCTTGACCTCCTGGTGGCTCATCTTCGCTTCCTCGAGGAAGCGGCGGCGCGCCAGGACGTAGTCGACGACGGCGATGAGCGCGAAAGCGATGGCGCCGTGCACGGCGACCTTGGTGGCCACGGACCCGACCTCGGCCGCCGCGACGGTCGGCTCGACCGCGGCGAGGAGCGCGAAGCGGGGCGCCGCGGCCGCGACGATCCGGTAGACGACGATGCCGAGGATGACGAGCTTCAGGAGCGACTTGCCGAGCTCGAGCGCCGAGTCCTTGCCGGGCAAGAGGCGCGGGAGGTGCGAGGCCGGGCTCAGCCGCTCGAGCTTGGGCATCACGAGCGAGAGGTTGAACAGGCCGCGGGTCTGGGCGAGGCCGACGGCCGCCGTGACCACGGCGGTGGCGAGGAGCGCGGGAAGCAGCGTCGAGCCGAGCGCGGGAACGAGCGAGGCGAGCGCGTAGGTCGGGTTGCCCACGTCCTGAAGGCGCATCGCTCGGGTCGTGACCGTGTAGACGGTCCTGGCGATCGTGGAGCCCGTCGCGGCGAGCGCGAGCCCCATCGCGAGGATCGCCGCGGCCGCGCCCACCTCGATCGAGCGGGCGATCTTGCCCTCGTCGCGGAGCTTCTCCTGCTTGCGGGGTGTCGCTTCCTGGGTTCGCTCGGTACGGTCCGCCACGGCTATCTCCCCACCAGGGCCGCCCTGAGCGCGTCGGGCAGGCTCGAGATCTCCACCGCGACGGCCCGGGCCAGGGTCGGGGCCGCGACGAAGAGGGTGAGGAGCCCCGCCGCGATGGCGATGCCGAACGACAGGGCGAAGACGTTCAGCCGCGGGGCCGCGCGGGAGACGAGGCCGGTTCCGAGCTGGACGATGAACATGGTGGCGACCACCGGAGCTGCGATTCGCAAGCCATGTGCCACGGTCGCCGAGCCCATGCGGAAGATGCCGTCGTTCGCGAGGACGCCGACGGCCCCGCCCGGCGGCGCGAGCCTGAGGCTCTCCGCGAGCGCCGCGAGGACGGCGTGGTGTCCCTGCAAAGCGAAGAAAATCAACGTCCCGAAGGCGGCCAGGAGGTACGTCGTCGGCAGCCCGTCCTCGCCGAAGGTCGGGTCGACGGTGCTGGCGAAGCCGAGCCCCATCGCGTTTCCCGCCAGCGTTCCGGCGACCTGGGCCGCTGCCAGCGTGACGCGCGCCGTCAAGCCGATGACGGCGCCGATGAGCAGCTCGCCGACCGCCGCGCGGAGGAGCGGGACGGCCTCGAGCGGGATCTCCGGAGCCGCCGCCGTGAGCGGCAGTGTGACCGCGATGGCCAGAAGGACTCCCAGGGCGGTGCGTGTACGCACGGGTGCGAGGTCCCCGAAGGGCGCGGGCAGGGCCGCGATGGCCACGCCGATTCGAAGGGATGCGAGGATGAACAGTGGGAGGAGGGGCTCGATCCGGGCGAGGATCTCGGCGATCACGTCAGCGCCTCAAGGACCCAGCCCGGTGTGCGCCATCGCACCGATCGCCGACGAGGCGAACTCGGCCACTCGCTCGAGCATCCACGCTCCCGCGACCGCGAGCGACGTGACCGTGGCAAGCGCCTTGGGCGCGAACGACACCGACGAGTCGTTGACCTGGGTCGCGGCCTGAAGGACCGCCATGAGCAGGCCCACGGCGAGACCGGCAAGAACCGGCGGGCCGCCCACGAGGACCGCGGTCCAGAGGAGCTCGCGGAACCAGTCGAGCGCGAAGGTGGCGGTCATGTGAACGACACCACGATGGAGCGGGTGAGCAAGGCCCAGCCATCGACCACGACGAAGAGCAGCACCTTCATCGGCGTCGACAGCATCGTCGGAGGCACCATGACCATCCCCAGCGAGGTCAGGATGGCCGCGACGATGAGGTCGATGAGCACGAACGGCAGGAAGAGCAAGAACCCCATCTCGAACCCCGTGCGGAGCTCCGAGATCAGGAAGGCCGGCACGAGCAGGTGCAGCGAGACGTCCTCGGCGGCTCGGGGCTTCTCGGTGGCGCTCATCTCGTACATGAGCGTCAGGTCGTCCTCGCGGGTCTGCCTGAGGAGGAACTCGGAGACGACGGAGCGCGCGGCCTCGTAGGCCTGCCCCTCGTCGATGCGGTGCGCCATGTACGGATCGAGCGCCTCCTCGCCCACACGTTTCGCCACCGGCGCCATCACGACGCCGGTCAACAGGAGAGACAGCGCCATCACGACCTGGGTGGGCGGGACGTTCTGGGTGCCGAGCGCCTGCCGCACGAACGAGAGCACGACGACGATCCGCGTGAACGAGGTCATCGAGATGAGGATCGCGGGCGCCAGGGACAGGACCGTGAGGAGGAGGAGGATCTTCAGGGCGGGCACGACCTGCTCGGGGCCCTCGGGGCCGGGCAGGTTGATCGCGAGCTGCGCCGGCTGGGCGAGCGCGAGCGCAGGTACGGCCGCGAGGCCCACGACGACCAGGAGCTGAGCGAGCCGCTTCATGCGCGGGCCGCTCGGCCGTCCCTGAGCTCGCGCAGCTTGATCAGGCCGGACACGGATTCACGCGCGAGCAGCGAGGGCTCGGAGCTCGGTCCCTCCCAGGGACGGGCGTCGCGCTTCCGCGCGGTCGCCGCGAGGTCGAGGAGCTCCGCACCGAAGAGCGACGAGCCCTGCTGCCTCGGGGCCGGCTCCGCCGCCCGCTTCGGTCGGGGGAGTCCGCTGATCCGTGCGGGCGCCTCCTGCGCAGCGGTCTGGCCGCGCGAGGACGCGAGATCGTCGTCGGCGTCGTTGTATTCCGCTGCATCAGGGGTGCGGACGGAGGCGATTCGCTGGGTGGTGCCGCCGTTGACCGACAGCAGGTGATCGCGGCCGAACGCTCTCACGATCACGAGCTGGTGCCTGGGGCCGATCCGCTTCGAGGAGACCACCTCGATCTGGTGGCGCGCGGCCTTCATGCGGCGCTTGCGCCCGAAGAGCTTGACCGCGATGTAGAGGCTGCCGAGGACGATCGTGACGACGGCGATCGTGCCGAGACCGGGACCGCGCGGAGCGGCCATCCTCGCGATCGTCCGGCGATCGCGCCGGGCATGGGCCGCCGGAGCGCGCGGCGCGGGGCGGGGCGTCGCGACCGCGGCCTCGGCTCCCGCCGCGTTCACGGTCGGCGCGGCGGTCGGGGCCTGGCTCGGATTCGGGGCTTGCACGGCGCTCGGGCTCGGAGCCGGGTCCGCGGAGGGAGCGTCGCTCGCGTCCGGAGCGCTCGTGGCCTGCTCGGGTGTCGGTGCCGGGCTCGCGGGCTCGGCGGGGGCGAAGAGGCTCCGCGCGATACGGATGCGGGCCTGCTCGCCGTTCGTCTCGACGCGGATCGCGGCGGGATCCAGGGTGCGGTCGTCGCCGAGCGAGATCTGGACGAGTCCCGTCGACGCGGCGCCCGATCGGACGCGAATCGTCCGGATCGCCCGACCGTCGCCGCGCTGGTCGAGGCTCTGCGTCTCGTCCATCCCCGAGAACCACAGCTTGACGATGCCGGGAGCGGTCCTGATGCGCGGGGCGCTCAAGGTCGCGGTCGAACGCAACGTGACCTCGAGGTCCGCGGCTTCGCTTCGATCGCGGAAGCCGAGCTCCGTGAAGGACTCCGCCTCGGCGACGGCGGGCACGGCGAGCAGGACAAGCGCTACAGAAGAACGGATTGCCGTTACACCGGTGGGGCCTCCTCGGCCCCCCCGGACCCCCCGGCTCGCTCCGCGGGAGTAAATCCCGCTCCGCTCGCTCCGATTCGCTTCGCTCATCGCTCGTCCTCCACGCCGCCGAGCCGCTTGACGCGCTCGCGTGGCGAGACGATGTCGGTGACGCGGATGCCGTAGCGCTCGCCCACGACGACCGCCTCGCCGTGCGCGATGAGGGTCTGGTTCGCGTACAGGGCGAGGGGGGCGCCCGCTGGCGTGGTGAGCTCGAGGATGCCGCCCGTTCCGATGGCGAGCAGCTCGCTGATCTTCATTCGCCGGCGCCCGAGCTCGACGTGGATCTCCAGCGGGATCTCGAGGATGCGATCGATCTCGCGGGGAGGCTCCTCGGGTGTCGTCGTGCTGGTTGTCTCGTCCGTCATCTATTCTCTCCTCTCACAACGACTCACTGAGCGCGGGTGGGCTGCCGCCCCCCCGCGGGCCCCCCCGCCGTGGCGTGCGGTTCGCTCGGTCGCTACGGCGGAGTGAATCCGCCTTCGCTCCCTGCTTGCGCTCGCAGGACCGCTCACGCCGCCACTCCGGACAGAGCCGATTCTTCGTTCGTCGAAGTCGTGCTCTCACAACGACTCACTCACCTCGATCGCCAGGTTGCCGTGGTGCACCACCGGAGCGCCGGCCAGCTTCGGGACCCCCTCGACGACGACCTCGACCGGCCTTCCGGGAATCCGGTCCAGCCGGACCACGTCGCCGACCGACAGCGCGAGCAGATCCCGCACGGTGGTCGGCGCCCTTCCGAGCACGGCCACGACCTCGACCTCGGCCGCGGCGAGCCGCTGCGCCATCCGGTCACGGTCACCGAGCGTCGCCGTCGCGCCCTCGGACTTCTCGAACGACGCCGACCGTGCGGCTCCCGCGGTCAGCGCGATCACGACCTCGTCGGCGACGCCGCTCGCCGCGACCACCTTCAGGCACAGCCGGATCATCGGCTCCGAGCTCGACCAGCTCGCCGGCAGGTCCTGAGCCCGCGACACGATCTCGGCGAGCCGGACCTCGTCGTGCTTGCCGCTCCACAGGGCCGAGAAGGCGTCGACGAGCGAGGTCACGAAGGGCGTGATCAGGCGGCGGTCGAACGAGCTCAGGTTCGGTCGCGGGGGGCCACCGAGGTCATCCTCCGCCCGGACGTCGGCCGGCTTGAGCGGTGCGCCCAGGCGGCGCTCCAGGACGAACGACGCGAGCGCCGGACCGACCACGACCAGGCCGCGGCTCCCGTCCCGAGTTCTGAGCGGCGCGATCGCCGAGCCGGTGACGATGGACTTCGCGATCACGTCGAACGGCAGGATCTCCGGGGAATCCGCCGTCGCGGTCGCCGCGCACCGGGCCACCCTGAGCATGATCCGCCGCAGGTCGCCCGTCAGCTCCTCCGAGCAGCGGTCCGCGCGGCCGAGCACCTCTCGTAGTGGTCGATCCGGAGAGGCGAGGTTGGCGGTGGCCACGTCGGGCCCGGCGGCCGCGCTCGAGCGCATCGCCTCGAGGAGCGCCTCGGTCTCCTCGCCCGACAGCAGGGGATCGTGCGGTTCGTTGATCACTGGACGACGAAGTCGGTGAAGTGGACCTTGGCAACCCTGGGCGAGCCCAGGAGCTGGTTGACGATCTGCTTGACCTCGCCCTGCAGCTTCAGGAGGTTCTGGGTGCCCTGCGCCTCCGGAAGCGTCAACGAGGCGAACCGGATGAGCAGGCGGCTGCGGATCGGGACGAGGGCAGTCTCGATCTCGGTCTTCGACACCTCGCTGGCGGCTTCGAACTGAACGGTGACCTTCAGGTAGCGGCTGTCGTCCCCGCTCTCGCCGACTCCGCCGATGTTTATGATCAACGGTTCCATCGGAACCATCGGGCCGACGTGGTGGCGCGGCCTCTCGGGCGCCGGCGCCGAATGGGCGGGTGTCGAGCGTGTGAGCCCCAGGAAGGCGCCGATCGCCCCGAGCCCCACGATGTTCGTGAGGAGGATGATCAGCATCATCTTGTTGCTGGGCGTCTTGATCGGAACGTCGTCTTCCGCTTCGCTCATTGACACCGCAGCCCAGCAGCCAGCGTGCCAGCGTCCCGGCGGGCTCGGTCGGCGGGAAACGCTGGAAAAACGCCGCCAGGGCTCGCGGCCGCCGCCAACCCGGCGGCGCCCGGGTCATGGGCTTGACGCCCGGCCAGCGCCCGGTTTGCATAGGCCGATGGCTCGCGCGGACCCGACGGTGCTGATAGCCGGACATGTCACCCACGACCTGTACGGCCACGTGGTCGCCGCGGGTGGCGGAGCCTTCTACGGCGCCAGGACGTACCTTGGCCTCGGGGCCCGTGTCCGCCTTGCGACGGCCGTCGGTGAGGATTTTGGCGCCGACGCGGCGTTGGCGGGTCTGGACGTGATGGCGGCTCGCGCCGGCAGGACCACCGTCTTCACCAATACGTATCTGCCCGGTGGGGGGGGCTTCCGTCGGGCGCAACGCGTCGGCGCCGTCGCCCCACCGGTCGTGCCCGAGAGACTCCCGGCCGAGCTGCGGGAGACCGCCCTGTTGCACCTCGCGCCCGTGCTCTCGGAGATCGACCTCGCCCGCTGGCTCGGAAGCGTGCGCGCGAGGATCGTGGGCATCGGTGTGCAAGGGTGGGTGCGCCGCGCCGGCGAGGACGGGATCATCCGACCGCTGCCTTGGGACGCCGAGAGCCTCTCAGGCGTGGACGTCGCCTGTGTCGGGGAAGACGATCTGGTTGGCCAGGACGACCTCCTCGATCGCCTGGTCGCGACCGTCCCGATCGTAGCGTTCACCCACGGCGACCGCGGCTCGGAGATCATCCAGAGGGGTCGGACGACGCGGCTTGCCGCTTACCCGACCTGCGAGGTCGATCCCACCGGGGCGGGGGACACCTTCGCGGCAGGTTTCCTCCTCGGCCTGACTCGTGGCCTGGACCCGATCGACTCCGCACGCCTCGGTGCCGCCGCCGCGTCGATCGTGGTGGAGGCGCGGGGCGGCGACGCGCTGGATCGAATCTCGGAGGCACCTGCGCGGGCGCTCGAGCTGTCGCGCATCGATCACAGTGCGGAGTGAAGAGCTGTCGATCAATCGCCGACGCCCTTGCCCTCGCAGGCGCGCGCCTCCGGTTCGTCCTGAGGTTCGACAGGAGGGCGCCAAGCATGGAAGGGCCCAAATCAATCAGGTCCTTCGTGTCTTCGCGTCTTCCTGCCAATTCCTCCGGCCGAGCGGGCCGATCGCGAGTAGACTAGTCACATGACTAGTGCACCACGTCGAGCTCCCGAGACCGGTCGGAGGGTCTGGCCGGTGCAAGACGCCAAGGCCCGGTTCAGCGAGTTGCTGGCGGCATCCCTCGAGCAGGGTCCGCAGATCCTCAGCAAGCGGGGCGTGGAGGCGGCTGTCCTCGTGCGAATCGAGGAGTGGCGGCGGCTGTGCGCTGCCGCACGACCAAGCTTCAAGGAGCTCTTGCAAGCGGACGAACCGCGTGCAGAGATCCCTGTTCCGCGTCGCGGTGCACGTCGCCGGCGCTCACCGGCTGCCCTCGCCGGCTGAGCCGATGTACCTGCTCGACACCAACGTGGTCTCCGAGCTGCGCCGCCCCAAACCCCATGGCGGCGTCGTAGCGTGGCTGAGCGATCTGCCTGACGATCAGATCCGCGTGTCGGCCGTCACGCTCGGCGAGCTCCAGGCCGGGGTCGAGATTACGCGCGAACAGGACCCGGAGAAGGCCGCCGCAATCGAGGCCTGGATCGACCGCGTGGCCGAGTCGCACGCCGTGTTGCCGATGGACGGATCGACCTTCCGGCTGTGGGCGCGGCTCATGCACCATCGATCGGACGACTTCATCGAGGATGCGATGATCGCCGCGACCGCGGTCATCCATGATCTGGTGGTAGTCACCCGCAACGTGAAGGACTTCGTTCCTTTCGGAGTACGCACATTGAACCCGTTCACCGCCGTGCGCCGGCGGGACTAGCTCCGACGCCGATCTCGCGCGCTCACTCGATGATGACGTACTCGGGGCAGATCTCGCGGTTCGCGAGGCAGGGGAACACGAGGCCATCGAGCGCAGCGCGCACGCAGTCGAGCGCCTCGGTCGAGACGCCGTCCGAGCCGACGACCTGAGCGACCGTCCCGTCCGGGCCTACGACGATGCGGATCTCGCCCCACGCTTGGCCGTGCTCCATGCATTCGTCCTCGAGGCGGCGCATCAGCTCCCTACGGTCGTTCCTGTCGTTCCCCTCGACCACGATGCTCCTTCGTGCCAGGCACGGCCACGAACGGCCGCTGAAGATCTGCTGGAGCCTGGCGTCGATGCCGTCCAGCTCGCCGGGGCAGTACTCGCCAGTCCACGCGCCACTGGCCGTCACCTCCGGGACGCCCGCGGCGTCGAAGGTGACCGTGGCCGTCACGCAGTAGCCGGCGCTGGCGACCAGGGCGCGCACTCCTGCCTCCGCCGTCGCGATCTCGCTGTCGGAGCAGTCCCGAGCCGCGTCGACGTCCGAGTCGGGCTGGCCCGCGTCGCGACCGGCGTCCACGGCTGACGCATCGCGCGGACCGGGTCCCTGCCCCCCGCAAGCGCAACCCGCAGAGGAGGCACCCGCGAGGCAGAAGGTCAGGACGGAGGCCGCCGCGGTGCGCATGGGCGAGTGGATCCGCGCGGCGTGGCCGTAGCGCGCCTGCAGCAGGCGGGCGATCTCGTCGAGCTCGCGCTCCGGACCCTCGACGGCCGCTCGTGTCTCTCGCACGAGCCTGGAGCAGTCCGCGAAGCCGCCGCCGTCCGTGGCCAGGGCGAGCGCGCCCCGCAGCGAGGCGATCCGCAGGCCGTTGATCGCCGCGGACGCCCGCGCGACGCGCTCGGCGAGATCGCCGACGCTCAGCGCGGGGCGAAGCCTCCTGGAGAGGGCCAGCGCAAGGGCCGCGTCGTGTGCCCTGTAGGCGAGGCTGTAGTCGCGAAACGCCTCGCCGCGGAGCCGCGCGAAGACCTGAGCGAAGCGGTCGACGGCGGCATCGGGAAGCGTGTAGCCCCAGCGAATGGGGTTGCCGACGTCTCGTTGTCCGGCAGTTTCCTGCCGACCAGACCTACTCGCGCAGCGCGCATCGCCACTCCGGATTCTTCCGCGGAGCTACCGACTCGCCGTGATCACTCGCTCGGCGGCGCCGCGATCGGATGCATCGTTGGCCTTGAGCGGCGTGAAGCGGATGCGATGGAACGCGCGCTGCTCGGAGTAGACCGTGGGCCTTGCCTCGACGAGCCGGCCGCGGCGGCTCTGCGGGTCGAAGACGGTGAGGGCGAAGTTTCCGGGCTCGAGGCCCAGCGCGTCGGCCGCGGGTACCGTGACCGGCCTGGTGACGGTGCGATCGGTGTCCACCCGCCCCGTCCGGCAACGCCTGTACGCCCGGATGTCGGAGCCCACCTGACGGAGCTCGACCCGATCCGAGCACCGGTACTCGACGCTCGCGGAGTCGCGGACGCTGTAGTGGATCGCCGCGTGATCGCCGACGACCGCCGTGCGCCCGACGGCCTCTCCCGCCCAGTCGAGCCGATCGTGAAGCGCGCGAACGCGTTCGGCGAGCGCCGGGTCGGCGCGGTCCGGGTAGCGCCACACCTCGAACGAGTACCGCGCCCCGATGTCCATGGCGCCCTGCTGCGCCATCGCGATCTGCGCCGCCGCCGGCGTCAGGTCCACGCCGCGTCCGAAGGTATCGGCCTCGGCGTAGGCGAGCACCGGGTCGTCGGCGAGGAGGGCCATCCAGGCAATCGCCCAGGTCAGTGGCCGAGCGAAGGTCCCGTTCCAGCAGAAGAACGTGGAGAACGGCGTCTGGGCGACGCACGCCGCGACGTGGCGATCGCGCAGGTCCACTGCTCGGTCGAGGAGCGTCCGATCCGCCCGGCCGCTCCGGACGGCCGCGTCCAGCTCGGGCATCAGAGCGTCGTATGCGGTGAGATCGCCGCCGAAGGTCTGCTGGTACATGGCGCGCTGGGCCCGGACGGCCCGCGGGAGGTCCCGCACGATCGCGGTGTCGCCGCCTTCGAGGGCGTCCGTCGCCACCAGCACCAGAGCCCGGGCATCCGCATATCGCTCGAGGTACCTCTGACGGATCTCGTCGGCGATCGCGACGTTCGCGAGCGCCGCGGCGACGCGTTCGGGAGGATTCTCCCGCGCATACCAGTCGAGCTGGCCCAGGACGTACGGGTAGGACCAGCGGTCGCCGGACGCCGCGTTGACGACGATCATCGACGCGAGCACGGGGTCGGGCCGGCGGTCGTCGAATCGGTAGTGCCACTGGACGTACGGCCGCTGCCAGGGGTCGCCGGGAGTGGCGTGCTCGGTGAAGCAGGCCATGCCGGTGATCTGCTGCTCGCGAGGAGCGTCGATCGCGGGGAGGTGAGGACCGCCCGTCTGCGCCTCGGGGAAGCGCTGGCAAAGACCCGAGGCCGTCTCGGGGGTCGTCTCGCCGGGCAGCGTGCCCAGCTCGGCGCAGCCCATGAAGGAAACGAGTGAGATGAGGGCGACGATGGGTCTGGTCATTGGACTCGGCCGGTATACGCCCGTCCGGGCGGAGACCTTCCCGGTCTTCACTCGGACGTGGAGTGAGAGAACGGGTTGCGCCGTCCTGGGCGATCGCTCATCCTCCCGCCGCCGATGCCGCTCCTCTTCACCCGACCACCCGATGCCCCACCCGAGACGCTGGACGAGTACAGAGCCGCCGGCGGCTACGAAGCGCTGTCGAAGGCGCGGTCCAGCGACCCCGAGGATCTGATCCGTCTGGTCGAAGTATCGGGGCTTCTCGGACGTGGGGGCGGCGGCTTCCCCGCGGCGAGGAAATGGCGGGCAGTACGGCAGGCGCCGGGCGACGAGAAGTACGTCATCGCCAACGGCGCAGAGCACGAACCGGGCAGCCGCAAGGATGGGTACCTCATCACCGGGTACCCGCACCGCGTGATCGAGGGTCTCGCGCTCGCCGCGCTTGCCACGGGCGCACGCAGAGCCTTCCTCTATCTGGCGGAGGACGTGGACGACGCGCTCCGGAGCGCTTCGCGCGCGCTGGACGACGCCGCACCGCTCCTGGCGGACCTCGAGGTGCGGCTCGTGCGAGCTCCAGGCACCTACGTCGCCGGCGAGGAGACCGCGGCTCTGTCCGTGATCGAAGGTGGAGGCCCCTGGCCGCGCCCGAAACCTCCGCTGCCGGTCCAGGCGGGGCTCCGCGGCCGGCCCACCCTCGTCAACAACGTCGAGACGCTCGCCATGGTCGCGGCGATCGGGCGCGTCGGGCTCGAGGCCTGGGGGCGGGGCGTCATGCTCTGCACGCTGGACGACAGCTTCGCGCGACCGGGAGTCCACGAGGTCCCGCTCGGGACGACGCTGCGCACGCTGGTGCACGAGATCGGGGGCGGCACGCGCGGCGGGCGGCCCGTCAAGGCGATCCTGCCCGCGCTCTCCTCCGCGTTCCTGCCGGCGTCGGCGCTCGACGTCCCCATGACTCACGATGAGGTCCGAGCGGCAGGCTCCACGCTCGGCAGCGCCGGCGTCTCCGTGATCGAGGAGGGCTCCTGCGTCGTCGAGCGAGCGCTGGAGATAGCTCGTTTCTTCCAGCTCGCTCAGTGCGGCCAGTGCCCGCCATGCGGGATGGTCACCTCGAACGCCGCGATGATCGTCGCGATGCTGCACAAGGGCACGCCCGTCGGTGACCACGGTCAGCTCATGGCCCAGCTCGCCGCGTTCGCGAACCGCGGCAACTGCCATCTTCCCGCGATGGCCGTCGCGCCATTGCAGTCGGCCGTGACGCTCTTCCCAGCCGACTTCGAGGCGCACGCGAGGACGGGCCGTTGCCCGGAGTAGGCCTCAGTAGTACCGGCCGGCGCAGATCCGACCAGGGGTTAGTCCGCCCGTGAACGTGCCCGTGCCCGTGCCCCTGCCCGGCTTTCTCCGGCAGGTTCGGGAAGGCACCGCACCGGCCCGGCGGCTGACCGCAAGGCCGGTGCCGGATCCGGACTCGGATCGGGCACAGGCACGGGCACGGGCACGCGTACGGGCGGATCCGGATCGCCGAGCAACCCCTGGTCGGATCTGCGCCGTCCGGTAGTAGCTGCCCAGCAGCCGCGGCCGACCCTGATGCATGCTCGCCCGGTGCGGATCTGGTGCGCGCCGACCATTCGACCGCGCACGGTGAGGGAGCCCAGGGGGATTCATTCCCCCGTGGCGACCGGCGTGCCGAGCGTCACGGCGGGGGGTTCCGCGGGGATGGCCTTCGGTTCGCGGCAAGCCCACCCGCGCCTAATTGGAGACGACGCAGCTCCATCGCACCTGGAGCGAGTGAAGGACCGGCATGACGCCTGTGCTTCGCATCGTCACCTGGATCTCGATGAACTCTCCAATCAGGGGATCGCCGAGGTCGACGGGCGGTGTGTCGGGAGGGATCGAGGCCACGGGCACGAACACCTCGCGGTCCAGCCCGCCAGGCTCGCGACTCGCGCGCGCCTCGACCGCGATCTGCGAGCCCAGAGGGGTCTCCGCGTCCCAGCTCAGGACCCACCAGGTCTCGTAAGCCTCGGAGCAGCCCCGGACGAGACCCCGCCATTCGCAGCGTCCCTGCGCGGTCGTCAGCGTCACCGGCGAGGCCATGCCCGACCATGTGTCGGGCTCGCTCAGGCAGGGGCCATTGCAGTCGTCGAGGACGATGTCGACGGCCAGCGTCTCCGGGTCAATCACGCCGGCGGTCCCGTCGGCCGGCACGGCCCACACGCCGCTCTCGTTCGTGTCGATGCCGCGGCTGGGCGCGTCGAGCGCCGTGACGGCTAGCGTGTCCACGTCGATGCGACAGGTGGTGCCCTCGAGACCCGATGCGGCGTCCGCGCAGCCGCCTGCCCATATCATGCCGTCGTAGCCCAGAACGAGCGTCGTCGCGGTGACGCCGGGTACCTCCGTGAACGAGCCGAGGAGCGGGTCGTAGACCTCGACGGCGCCTCCGACCCAGACTCGCCCCAGATGATCCACGGCGAGGCCGACGGCGGGGCCGGATCCGATGGGCAGGTCGAGGATCTCTGCCGAGCCGTCGGGCACGGTCGTGTCGAAGAAGCAGACCTGGGCGCCCTCGCAGGCCGACCAGAGCCGGTCATCGGGGTCGGTCCGCGCTCCGGTTGGCCGGCAACCCGAGCAGTCGGCCTGCGATCCCGTCGCTTCGCCCGAGTGCGCATCCAGCTCGACGTACCTCTCCTCGTTCTCGAGCCCCACCCAGACCCTTTCTTCCAGCGCGCCGTCGAGGGCGGGCCGCACCTGGTACACGACGGCGTTGGCGGCGCCTCCGCGACCGCCGACGGCCTCATGCCAGTCCACGCACTCGTCTTCTCCCCAGGGCAGGACGTCGTCCCGCCCGCGCGATGTGTCGAGCCGGGCGTTGCCGTCTACGTCGGGGCAGCTCCGGGCGCGGATCCGGGTAACGCTCGAACGTCCGTCGGTCGAGCGGTTTGCCACGTAGACCGCGCCCTCGTGATCCACAGACGTCCTCGACGGATTGTCGGAGGCGGCGTCCTCGCCGGTCCGGAACCGTCCGATCTCGGTGCGGGAGCCGGCGTCGATCAGCGAGATGGTCCCCTCGGGCGTGTTCGGGATCCACACGAAGGCCGGCACCGGGCCCTCCGGCAACACGAGGTCGCCATCCCGCACCGCGCAGTCGCCGCTCCGTGCGTCGAACGGTTCGTCGCCCGGCTCGTGCCCGAACCGGACGTGCAGGCAGTCGTCTCCGCAGGTGCCGCAGGCGTTCACGACGCCGTCGTCCGCGGTTCCGTCGCAGTCGTCGTCCAGGCCATCGCAGACCTCGTCCCGGGGAAGCACCTGGCTCTCGCAGGAGGTCCACGCGCCGTCCTCGCAGGATCGGAGGCCCGCCGCGCACGTCCCCGTCCCCGCCGTTCCGGGCGGCCCTTCGTAGCAAGCTTCGGGGTTGACCGCGTCGCAGGCGCAACCCGCCGCCGTCGGGTCGTCCTCGCAATCGGCCGCGCACCCGTCTCCGACGCAGGCGTCTCGAGGATCGACCCCCGCGTCCCTCGGCCCGCGCGACGAGGCGCCGCAACCCGCGAGGAGCAGCGCGAGCAGAAGCCGCATACCGGCGAGCATCTCACGGCGCCGGGCGGACGGGGAGCGCCCCCGGGATCAGCGACTCCGGCGAACCCGGACGCGAAACGCCGCCCCCGTCAGGACCGCCTGGCCCACGATCGGTCTCGGGCCATCGAAGGCCAGGACGGCCTCTCGCTCGCTCTTCGTGCGCAAGCGCCCGAGCTCGCTCGCGCCGTCGGCGAGCGCGAAGGCGGAGTGCGAGATCCCGAAGAAGCCAGCGCTGTCCACGTTCGCTCCCGCCACCGCCGCGCCTCGCGGTCCGCCCGCCGCGTTCCCGCAGACGAAGTCCTCCGGCAGTCCCTCGATCTCACGGACGGTCTCGAGGCCCGGCAGGCGCACCTCGAGCGCGCCCGCGCGCCGCCGGCCGGCGTCCTCGGTCTTCACGATCGCGAGCAGGCGATCGCGGCCGGACCTGGCGATGCACTGGACCTTCACGCCAGCGCCGAGCTCCCGCGAGCGACGGATCGCGAGCCGCCCATCCCTCAGCTCGAGGCGTCCCTCCTGGAACGTGACCGCGCCGCCGCCCCTCGGCCAGCCCAGGAGGTTCTTGACCAGCTCGGCATCCGGGGGATCTGGGACCGCCGACCACGACACGCCGCCGTCGTTCGTCGCGAAGGCGCCGCCGTACCCGAGCACCCAGCCACGGCGCGCGTCCAGGAGCTCGACGTAGGCGAGAGAATCCTGGGGCGGCAGCTCGGAGCGGCGCCAGGTATCGCCGTCGTCTCTCGAGACGAGGAGCCAGTAGTCGCGTACCACGTCCGGCGTCCCCGGCCTGACCCGGCGAACGAGCGCGGCGATCGTGCCACCGCCGGGGCAGGACGCGTCGATGACGTTTCCCTCGCCGTCGTGGACGACGGCGGCCCGCTTCGCACCGCGATCGAACCTCACGATCCGCGCCCGTAGCCCGAAGAGGTCGTTGTACGCGCCGTGACCGCCGAAGAGCAGCGTCCGGCCCCGCGCGACGGCGCAGATCGCCGCGAGCTCGGTCATCTCGGACGTCTCGCCCACGGGCTCGGTGCCACCCGAGCACGCCCCCTGCGACGCGACGAGCGACGCGACGCCGAGGCACGACAACACTCCAGTCGCCCCGCCCATCATCGTCGCCACGAGCGAGCGGAACGATAACAGGCCGCGGCGCCCCGATCCACCGCGGCCGACCGGCGCACCGAAGCGGCATGGCGCGCGGTGCAGTGCCGACTTGTCGGCATGGGTCCTCGGTCTCGCGATCCGCAACGACAATTTGAATGACCTCTGTCATCCGAATCATGCCCATCCGGTTTCTTGCCAAGCCGGGATCCGGACGGGCAGGGATTGAACAGGCGACAGGCAGCCGGCGACGGGCAATTCCGGACCCGGATGAGCAGCGCGTGCGTCCGGCGGCTG
>JACPQR010000168.1 GCA_016190375.1 Deltaproteobacteria bacterium | reverse complement strand
GGAGGGGCGGGCGGCGGCGGCACGAGCCGCGGCGCCGGCGGCGCTGCCATTGCTGCCATTGGCGGGGGCGGCATCGGGGCCGGAGCCGGCGGACGCGGAGGCCCGGCGGGAGCGGGAGGGCGGCCGGCCCCCCCGGATGGTGCCGGGGGCGGCGCGCTCGGGACGAGATCGGCGCCGTCCTCCATCGATGGGAAGGCGAACGGCGAGACCGGGGCCGCACCGCCCGGAGTTGGACCGAGGATGGCGTCGAGGTCCGCTTCCCGGCGCGGTGGAGCTTTGGAGACGGCCGCCTCCACGGCCTTGTCGATCGCATCGTTGATTCCGGTCGCCAGCTTGCGGTAGGGCCCTCCGAGCTTCGTGATGTCCAGTCGGTCGCGCTCTCGGCCCGCGAGAGAAGCGATGCCCTTGCGCAGCTTGGACAGCGGTCGGTCCCGCTCGAGGAAGACGAGACCGAGCCCGATCACGAACGCGAGCACGACGCCACCCACGAGCACGGGCCAGGGAACGGTCCCCGTGGCCTCGGTGGTGACGTTCAGCGCGAAGCCGAGCGGGTCGGCGATCGCGACGCGAGGCCTCGAGACGACGTAACCCGCGTCGTTCTCGGCGGCCTCCCCGGTGATCTTGGAGTAGATCCCGGAGTAGTTGGCGCCGATCGGGATGATCTGGGTCCGGCCGTCGTTCTGGAACTGCTCCGACGGCAGGATCGTCACCAGCGGGCCGCCGAGCTCGCCCGACGTGGGCATCGGCGCGTCCGGCGCGGCGTAGGACGCGACGACGTTGGGGCCGAGGAAGAAGGCCGCCTGCACTCCCGCCTTGCGATACAGCCTCTCCGCGAGGGGGCTACCAAACTCCATTCCGTGCAGGATGGCGCCGACGTACTGGCCGCCCTGGATGATCGGGCGCGCGGCGACGCGATAGAGCTTGTCGTCGAGCCTCCAGACGTCGTCTCTCAGGTAGCCGCGCAAGGCCGCCTGGACGATCGGGAACTGTCCGTAGCCCACCCCTTCGACGTTCTCGAGGAGGCCCACTTGAGCCACGACCTTGCCGTGGTCGTCGAGCGCCGCCAGGAAGTCGCCACGGACCTCCTCGAGCTCCTCGTTCAATGCCCTGAGCCTGGGCGCCAGGGTCGCGCGGGCGCCGCGAGCGGCTTCGTCCGTTCGATGCCCGAAGACGGTCGCCATGGTCGATCGCACGGTCTCGTCGACCGCGATCCCCTGGAGCGCGTCGATCCTCTGTCGCGCCTCGAGCTTGAGATGGGCCTCGACCTGGACGCGATCCTTGATCAGGAGCGCCTCCAGGTCCTCGCCACGCGCGCGGTTGTACTGACCGACCGCGATGAGATAGGCGCCCACCGAGGCGCCCGCGATCGTCGCAAGGACCAGATACCAGAAGCGAGAGAGGAACATTCCGGGGCCTTACCTTGGTGGCGGCGGGGGTGTGGTGGGTGTCGTCGACTGGGCCGGCACCCCCACCGGCTGAGCCGGAGGAGGTACGGCCGCGGCCGGCGCGGGCGGTCGCACGATCGCGGCGTCGACCTCGATCTCGACCGTCTGAACGGTGCGGCTGTCTTCGACGAGGAGCTCGCGCTCGGCCACCCAGCGCCCCTCGTACAGCGTCCGCACGGTGTAAAGGCCTGGCTCCGCGGTCAACGTGAACGTGCCGTCGGGACGGGGCGCGACGAAGTGCACCGCGTCCTGCACCGCGATCCACCCGCGGAGGTGGGGCGCGCGCTTGCAGCGGATCTCGATCCGACCGGACTGCGGGGCGACGAAGGGGCGGGTTTGCCCGCGTGCCATCGACTCTGGAGCGAGATCCGGGTGGGTCGGCGAGTACAGCTCGTGCTCGAAGGCGTCGTCGTTCTCGAAGCGGATCATCGTTCCGGGACGGACCACGACGGAGCTCGGGAGCATTCCGCCCTCGGCGACGCGAATGACGACGGGGCTGCTCGTCCGGCGCACCGCGGGGCGCCCCCGCTCGACGAGGATGATCGCCAGGTCGCGCTCCGGGAGGATCCGGTCCGCCCTGGCCGGCAGGACGCCGTTGTCGAGGCTCCAGTAGTAACGCGGTCGCCGGGAAGCCGGCTCCTGGACCACCGCCAGGGAGCCCTTGATCACCACACGCCCCGCCACCTCCGTGGCCTGGGCCGACGTGGCGCCCGTGAGCGCCGAGAAGAGGCAAATCGCACCGAGTGTGCCGCGCATTCCCGAGATCCGGATTTCCCGCGTGAAGACAGGAGGTTGGCCACGAATCTTATTCGCCCGTGGCGTTCAGCGCAAGACCTCCTCGAAGCGAAGCGCAAGGGTCTCGAAGTTCAGCCGCGCTCCGAGCGATGCGGCAAGTCCGTCGGCGCCCTTGCCGTTGCCCTCGGCCCACAGCGAGGCGAGGAACGCGCCCGCGCGGGGGTTATGGAACCAGTCCTCGTCGAAGCGGTCGCGCAGGATGCCGACGAGAACCGCCTCGAGCAGCCAGGCTCGGAGGTAGCGAGCCGCGTAGAACCTGCGATCGACGTCGAGCGCGTGGCGCGCACCCGAGACCGGGACACCGCTCGCCCGGGAGAGCCAGCGACGGTAGCGATCCACCGGATCGGTCGCGCCGGCGTGCAGCTCGATCTCGTAGCAGAGCTTCGCCGCCTGACGGCGAGCCACGAAGAGGTTCGAGGTCTGAAGCTCGCGCGCAGGCAGCTCGGTCGCGGACCGCGGGAGCTTCATGACCTTGTTCAAGAAGACGCGATCGATCGTCAGCCGGTCGAGCGTGAAGGCGTAGGCTTCGGTCACCGAGCAGTCGCCGAGCGCGCGCTCCTCGAACGGGAGCGAGCGACTCGTGTTCGCGTGGTGCAACGCGTGGCCGTACTCGTGGAGGAACGAACGGTAGTCGTTCATTCCGCCCGAGGGCCGAATCACGAGCACCACCTCGTCCGGAACCCTGATCGGCGCGCAGAAGGCGCGCGGGGTCTTGCCGGGCCGGTCCTCCACGTCCCGTCGGATGCGACCGGATGCGGTGGGATCGATCCCCATGCGGCCGAGGAAGCCCTCGACCCGCCAGACCATCTCGTCCGCGCGGAAGTGGCCGTCGTGCGCGCGCAGCCGGAAGGCGGCCCAAAGGTCGTGCTCCGCGGCTTGCCGCAGGGGGAGCTCGAGCCCGCGCCGCAGCGCGTCGGCCAGGGACTCTCGGTACACGTCCTCGGTGCGCGCGAGAAAGGCGTCGGCTTCGCGTGCAAGGGCGCGGACGTCGAAGCCGGCGAGGTCGCCGAGCGCCGTCGCGTAATCGCCGAGCCCGAGCGACGCGATCGCGTCGCGACCGAGCGCGAGGGCGTCTGCGGCGAGAGGATCGAGCTCCCTCCAGAGGCGCTCCAGCGCGGCGAAGAGCTCGGCGCGCAGGGCGCGGTCGCGGGTGTTGCGGATCCGTCCGGGAAGATCGCGATAGCCGACCTCCTCGCCCCCCACGAGCGCCGTCGCCTCGGCCTCGGCCGCGTCGAGGCGATCGGTCAGCTCGCGGGCAGCCGCGGACTCGACGTTCTCGGAGATCCACTCGGCCAGCGGGGCGATCGAGGCTGCCTCCGGGGGCCGCCGGAGCTCGCGCACCCTCCGGAACGTCGCCGCCGCGGAGAGCCAGGCGAAGCGCGGGCTCGAGTAGATCGCGGCGAAGCCCGATCGAGGTCCGAGCCCCGAGCGGCTCGAGGTGTGCTCGCGGAGGAGCGCCTCCTGGAGCCTGCACCCGTCGTCACGCAGCCTCTCGAGCAGTTCGGTCTCGTCATTCATGGCGAGGCTCCGAGGACGGGCCGCTGCCGCGGACGAGCGATCCGGCGGAAGGCCTCCCTGTGCGCCGCGAAGCCGCCCCCCGCCCTCCATGCGTCGAGGACCGCCCTGCCCTCGCTCATCGTGCCCTGAGCGAGGACCCACTCGACCCACGCCCAGCGGGCCGACGTCGGACGAACCTCTGCTCGACCGCGCAGGCGGGACTTGAGCCTCCTCAGGCCCGCGGTGATGGTGGCGATGCCGGCGAACGGCAGCCCGTCCAGGGGCGTGCCGCGCTTCGACACGAACGGGGCGACGCCGAGGCTCACGGGGCAGCGGCGCGACAGATCGGTCGCGAGGTCTGCCAGCTCGTCGACGTCGTCGTCCGTCTCGCCCGGCAGTCCCAGCATCACGTACAGCTTGAGCCTTCCCAGCCCGTGAGCGCGCGCGAGCTCGGCGGCGCGGCGGAGGTGCTCGGTCTTGCCCCCGCGCTTGACCTGGAGTCGCAGTCGCTCCGACGCGCCGTCGACGGCGGTCGTCAGGCTCTGGGCCCCGGCGCGAGCGAGAGCGCCGACGAACGCGTCGTCGAGGCGGTCGGGCCTGAGGCTCGAGAGCGAGACCGAACGGCCTCCGTCAGCCAGACGCGAGACGACCTCGACGATCGCTGGATGGTCGCTCACACCAGCGCCGACGAGGCCGACCTTGCGGGCGTGCGCCGGAATCCTCGCCAGGATCCGGTCGACGGTCGCGAGGCGCATCGGCCCCCGGTTCTCGCGGCGCATGACGCAGTAGGTGCAGCCCCGCGAGCAGCCGCGCTCCGCCTCGACGAGAGCCATCGAAGCGAGCTCCGCCCCCGGGGTGACGATCGGCGAGTGGGCGGGCAGCCAGGAGTCGCCGGCGACCGCGAGCGCGGGGAGCCGCTCCCCGTGTCGAGACGGGATCCACGTCGACGGCAGCCGCTCGAGCGCATCGAGCGCCTCCCGCCTCGAGGAGGCGCCCAGGAGCGCGTCCAGCGTGGGACCGACGAGGTCCTCGGCCTCGCCGAGGATCACCGCGTCGACGAAGGGGCCGAGCGGTAACGGGTTCGAGAAGGTGAGCGGTCCGCCCGCCAGAACGAGCGGATCGTTCGGTCCGCGCTCGGCGGCGAGCGGCTCGAGGCCGGCCAGGTCCAGAGCCTCGATCAGGCCCTGGACCTCGAGCTCGTAGGCGACGGAGACGGCGACCACACGCGCGGAGCGCACGGGCTCGCCGGACTCGTACCCGAAGAGCGGTACGCGAGAGACTCGCCACACCGCGGGGTCGTTGGGCAAGAAGGCGCGGTCGCACGAGACGCCGGGGTGCTCGCCCACGAGGCGGGCGATCGTCTGGAAGCCGAGCGACGACATTCCCACGGCGTACGGCGACGGGTAGAGCGCCACGACCTTGAACCGCTCGTCGCGAAGAGGTGGCCGCCCCACCTCGCCGCGAAGGCGCTCGCGAATGCCGTTCCTGATCGCGCGCTCCGACATCTCCGGAAAACTTTGCGTATAGCACCTCTCCGGGAAAATAGGTGGCGGGGCCAGGCGAGATGGGCGCTACGATGAGCGTTTGCCATGGCCAAGCCCACCCTGACCGTCACCGACAACCGCACTGGCCAGTCGTACGAGCTCCCGATCAAGGACGGCACGATCCGCGCGATCGACCTGCGCCAGATCAAGGAGAGCCCGGACGACTTCGGGCTCATGTCCTACGACCCGGCGTTCCTGAACACGGCATCGTGCCGGAGCAAGATCACGTTCATCGACGGCGAGCGGGGGATCCTGCGGTATCGCGGCTATCCCATCGAGGAGCTCTCCGAGCGCTCGAGCTTCATGGAGGTCGCCTACCTGATCCTGAACGGCGAGCTGCCGACGGCGGCCGAGCTCGCGGGGTTCACGCACCAGGTCGTGCACCACACGCTCGTGCACGAGAACCTGAAGAAGCTGATGGACGGCTTCCGCTACGACTCGCATCCGATGGCCATCTTCGTGAGCATGGTCGGGGCGCTGTCCACCTTCTACAAGTCCTCGGCGAACATCTTCGACGTCGAGAAGCGCCGGCTGCAGATGATCCGCCTGATCGCGAAGGTCCCGACGATCGCCGCGTGGTCCTACCGTCACAGCGTCGGGAACTCCTACGTCTACCCGCGCAACGACCTCTCGTACGCGGCGAACTTCCTGCACATGTTCAAGCACCTGCCGACCATGACCTACACGGTCCATCCCGTGCTCGAGCGGGCGCTCGACGTCCTGTTCATCCTGCACGCCGATCACGAGCAGAACGCCTCGACGAGCGCGATGCGGGGCGTGGGCAGCTCGAACGTCGATCCCTACTCCGCGATGGCGGGCGCGGCGGCGTCGCTCTACGGGCCGCTGCACGGCGGCGCCAACGAGGCCGTCCTCCGGATGCTGACGCAGATCGGCACCAAGGAGAACATCGGGGAGCTCATCCGGCGCGTGAAGGCGGGCGAGGGCCGGCTGATGGGCTTCGGGCACCGCGTCTACAAGTCGTACGACCCGCGCGCAAAGGTCATCCGGGACCTCGCCAAGCAGGTCTTCGAGGTGACGGGCACGAATCCCCTCCTGGACATCGCCCTCGAGCTCGAGCGGATCGCCCTGTCCGACGACTACTTCGTGCAGCGGAAGCTCTACCCGAACGTCGACTTCTACTCGGGCCTCATCTACCAGGCCATGGGCTTCCCGGTCGACATGTTCCCGGTGCTCTTCGCCATTCCGCGCACGGTCGGCTGGCTCGCGCAGTGGGAGGAGATGATCCTCGATTCCGACACGCGCATCTATCGCCCCCGTCAGATCTACGAGGGCCCGGGCCTTCGCCACTACGTGCCCGTCGCCGACCGCAAGTAGCCTTGCCCGCCGTCCTCTTCGACTTCAACGGGGTCCTCGTCGACGACGAGGAGCTGCACTTCGAGGCCTTCCGCGCGGCGCTCGCCGAGCGTGGAGTCGTGCTGGGCCGCGAGCGCTACTACGCCGAGCTCTTGGGGTTCGACGACGCGGGGCTTCTCGAGGCCGTCCTGCCCGGGGTCGCGCCCCGGGAGCTCGAGGAGATCGCGTCGCGCAAGGCCGCCGAGTACGCCCGGCGCAGCGCCAGTGAGCCCAGGCCGTTCGATGGCGTGCTCGGGCTGGTCCGGGCGCTGTACGCTGCATCCGTTCCGATGGCGGTGGTCTCGGGCGCGCTCGGTCACGAGGTGCGGTCGGCGCTCGGGCGCTTCGGGATCGCGGACTGCTTCCGCTGCATCGTCGCGTCGGAGGACGTCGACAGATGCAAGCCCGATCCTGCCGGCTACCTCGAGGCCCTTCGGCGCCTCGGCGACCTCGTCCGGAGCGCGGCCGAGTGCGTCGCGATCGAGGACTCGCCCGCGGGCATCGCGGCGGCGAAGGCCGCGGGGATGAGGGCAATCGGCGTCGCGCACACCGTGCCGCGCGAGCAGCTCGCGCAGGCCGACCTCGTCGCCGCATCCGTTGCCGACCTCGACGTCCGGGCGGTGCTGGCGGTCCTCGGGGAGGGGTGATCGGTCGAAAGGGGGTTCGAGTGGACTCTTTCCCGACCACTTGTAGAATGCGCCGCGCCCCCCGGGGCGGTCCGCAACGCAGCAGGTCCTGGCGATGGTCGACTACAAGGAAGGCATCAAGAAAGAGGTCGCCGAGATCAAGTTCCTGATCCACGACCTCCGGGTCGAGCGGTTCATCAACGAGGTCCTCCACTACCACGTCACGGTGAACACCGACCTCGAGATCTACAGCGTCGATCAGGCGCAGGTCCTGCACGGCGAGGATCTCCAGGAGCTCAAGGACAAGGCGGTCGGGATGCGCAGGGCGTACCAGGACTACTCGAACGCCGTGAAGAACTTCTCGCCCGACAAGACCGTGCTCGTCACGGGGAAGCGCTACATCGAGGCCATCCACGACATCTGCGAGCTGATCCTGAACCCGCTCTGGGGCCGGATCGACCGCGTGCTCTCCTTTCTGCCGAGGGACTCGCACTCCTATCAATCGAGGAGCCACTACCGGAACTGCATCCGGTGGATCGGCGGGGTGCAGTACCGCATCCAGGGGTTCCTCGACGAGCGGGACGACAAGGTCCTTCACGAGCCGTTCGACGTGGCCGCGGAGCTCGACGACTTCACGCACAACGTGGTCGTCGGCTACGTGATCGAGAAGAGCAACGCTCGGGTCGAGCTCCGCGTCGATCGGCTCGACGCCGCGGTGCTCGAGGGCAACCGGCACCGCTTCCGGCGGATGTACTTCAACCTGGTCATGAACTCCGTGGACGCGATGGCGCACCGGCGAGTCGGGATGGTCCGCGTCGGCCTGACCGTCGAGGGAGACGACGTCGTCCTGCGAGTGCGGGACAACGGCGTGGGCATGTCGGCCGAGAGGATCCGGGAGCTCATGACCGACAAGGAGAGCCTCGACGGCGAGCTGCACTCCCTCGGCTTCGTCTTCGTCCGGCAGACCGTCGCGGACTTCGGCGGACAGCTCGCGATCGAGAGCAAGCCCGGCGAGGGCACCGCCGTCACGGTGCGCATACCGCGAGTCGTGGACGCGCCGCCGCCGCCGCCCAGACCGTCCCCCTGGGAGCGGTTCAACATCAAGTGGGGCGACGACGGCCTGTTGCCTCTCCCGGTGTCCAGTGGGACCGACACGCCGCTTCCTGCGGTCCGGCACTCCGCGAACGGGGCGGGCGAGAAGCGCTACGGCGAGCTGGTGCTGCAGGACTACCGTGGCTCGGAGGCGGACCATCCGGGGAGCATCTTCCACATCGCCGTCACCGAGGACGACCGCGTGGAGCTCTTCACCCACCGTCCGTACGAGCGCCACTGGAACATCACTCACGAGGACCTGTCGCCGGTCTACTACCAGGCGACGGTCCGCGGGCGGCTGGAGGACGACGAGGAGAAGCGGCCCGTCCTCATCCTGAAGGCGCCCCAGAGCATGCCGGAATACTTCGAGCTCAAGGGCGTTCCGGGGACCGAGCGGACGGCGGAGCGGTTCGTCCAGATGGTGCACGACGAGTACGTCCGGGTCGCGCGCAAGCTCGTCGCTACCGGCCTTTCCGCCCAGACCCCCGTCTTCATGACGGACGCCGCCAGGCTTTTCCCGGACAAGCCCGAGGTGTTCCAGCAGGAGCCGATTCCGCTGGCCCTCCTGGCCGGGCAGGAGGTCCTGCGGTGACGGAGACCCGTCGTGAGAGCGGTCATTCCCGTCGGCCCGCAGGGCGGCCACAATTCGCAGGCCTCCGAGTGGGGGCACCGGGGCTCCAGGGACCACCGTGCTAGCTTCTGCAGAGGAGACCGTTCCATGGCCAGCCTGAAGGACACGCTGCGCAAGAAGATCGAGGAGCATCGACCGCGTACGGCCAGGCTTCTCAAGGAGCATGCGGACACGAAGCTCGGCGAGGTGACCATCGGCCAGGCGATAGGAGGAGCCCGCGGAGTGCGGTGCCTGGTGACCGACATCTCCTATCTGGACCCCGAGGAGGGGATCCGCTTCCGGGGCAAGACCATACCCGAGACCCTCGCAGCGCTGCCCAAGGCTGCCGGCGGTCAGTTCCCTACCGTCGAAGCGTTCTGGCACTTCCTCCTGACCGGCGACGTGCCGAGCGAGGACCAGGTGCGGGACGTGGTGCGCGACTTCCGTGCTCGCCGGCCGGTCCCCCAGTACGTCTTCGACGTCCTTCGCGCGATGCCTCGCGACACGCACCCGATGACGATGTTCAGCGCGGCGGTCCTCTCGATGCAGCGCGAGTCCGTCTTCGCGGAGCGGTACCGCAAGGGCATGAGCAAATCCGAGTACTGGGAGCCCATGCTCGAGGACGCCACCACGCTCCTGGCGCGCCTACCGACGATCGGCGCCTACATCTACAGGATGAAGTTCAAGAGCGACACGCCGATCGCCAGTAACCGCGAGCTCGACTTCGGCGCGGACTTCGCCCACATGATGGGGATCGACAAGCCCTACGACGACGTGGCGCGGATGTACTTCGTCCTTCACTCCGACCACGAGTCCGGCAACGTCTCGGCCCACACGGTCCACCTGGTCGCCTCGGCGCTGTCCGACTGCTACTACGCGCTGAGCGCCGGCCTGAACGGTCTCGCCGGCCCCCTGCACGGCCTCGCCAACGAAGAGGTCCTGCGGTGGACCCAGAGCTTCATGGAGAGCCTCGGCGGAAAAGAGCCGACCGAGGAGGTCATCCGCCAGGCGCTCTGGGACACGCTCAACGCGGGACAGGTGGTCCCTGGCTATGGTCACGCGGTCCTTCGCAAGACCGACCCACGCTACATCTCGCAGATGGAGTTCTGCCTGAAGCACCTGCCCGACTACCCGCTCTTCAAGGTGATCAACACGATCTACAAGGTCGCGCCCAAGGTCCTCATGGAGCAGGGCAAGGCCAAGAACCCCTGGCCGAACGTCGACGCCCAGTCGGGCGTCATCCAGTGGTACTACGGCGTCACCGAGTACTCCTTCTACACGGTCCTGTTCGGCATCGGACGCGCCATCGGGACCCTCGCCAACACCGTCTGGGACCGCGCGCTCGGCTATCCGATCGAGCGTCCCAAGTCGCTCACGACGGCCATGCTGGAGCAAGCCGCCGGGCTCAAGTAGGGGACTGGGCGGTTTCCTCGAAGATCGGCACCTTGACGGCGATCCGCGCGCCGCCGTCCGGGTCGTTCTGGGCGACGACGGATCCGCCCGCGCGGGTCACGATCAGGCGCGATATCGCGAGCCCGAGCCCCTGGCCCTCGTGCAGGTGCTTCGTCGTGTAGAACGGCTCGAAGAGGTGCTCCAGCACTTCGGGGGAGAATCCGGGCCCGGTGTCCTGGACCACGAGCTCGACGAAGTCCGTTTGCCCACGGGCGGTCACGCGGACCCGGTTGTGCTCCCCGTCGCCCGGCTGGATCGACTGGGCCGCGTTGATCAGCAGGTTGAGCAGGACCTGAGCGAGGAGCGCCTCGTCGATGGCGACTCGAGGCAACGGCTCGAGCGCGATCTCGAGGGTGGCGCGGTCCTTCAGGTGCGCCGCAGCCATCGTCGCCGCCAGCTCGACCGCGCCGTCGACCTTGCCCCAAGCCGCGGCCGGCGTCGCCTGCGCGAAGCTCGCGAGCTGGCGGACGACGGCGCGGATCCGCTCCGCGCCGTGGAGCGCGTCTTCGATCAGCGGCGTCAGCTCTCCCTCGGGCAGCCCCTCGCGCAGACCGTGAAGGTTCGCCATGACGTAGGCGAGGGGGTTGTTCACCTCGTGCGCGACACCCGCCGCCAGCCGCCCCACGGTCACGAGCTTGGCCGCCTCCACGAGCTCCGCCTGCGCCAGGGCGAGGTCGTGCGTCTTCGCCTCGACCTCGAGCGCGAGCCGGCTGCGCTCGCGCTGCGCGACGATGCTCTTGCGGGCCTCGGCGCCGAACAGCACGGTCGCCAGCACCATCACGAGAAGAAACACGCTGAGCTCGGCGACGTAGACGAACTGGTACACCCCCGACACGACCAGCGTGTCGTTGATCCCGGCAAGGAACCAGAGGAGATAGGCGGCGCTCGTGAGCCACGCCCAGCGGTTACCCTCCCGCGCCCTGCGCGCGATGAGGAGCGCCACGACGAGGATCATGGCGCACGCGAGGGCGAAGGAGACCTGAGGGACGGGCCCCACCTCGAGCTCGTTGTAGACGACGCCCGCCCAGCGGATGTGCTTGATCGACGGTGTCGAGCTCAGCCCGAGGCCCGGTACCCACATCAGGGCAGCATGGGCCGCGACCCAGAGGGCGAGCGCAAGGGCATGGGCTCGGCGAAGAACCCCCAGGTACTCGAGTCCGGCGGCGATGATCAGCGCCGCCACGAGGGTGACGACCTGCAACTGCCAGAACAGCCAGCGCCCGCCCTCCTCCGGGCTGCTCGAGCCGTAGAGCCCGGCGCAGCAGATCGCGTACGCGAAGTAGGAGAGCCCGAGCGCCCCGAGGAGCAGATGGATGCGCGCCCGGACGAGCTTGAAGTAGAGGAAGCTCTCGAGACCGACGTAGGCCGCAACGGCGCCGAGCAAGAGGACGATCGTCGGGTACAGAGGCAGTTTCGATCCCCCGGGTCAGAAAACTGGCAGAAGCGCCGCTGACCTGTCAAGCGCGCCGGCCCGCTGGTCTTCCGCTCGGCTCTGCGTCATGGCACAACGGCCACCATGGGCTCGAGCACTGCACGACTGCGTCCCGCCGCCTTCATCCTCGGCGCGCCCCGGAGCGGCACGACGCTCTTCAGGGTGATGCTGGCCGGTCACCCGCGCCTGTGGAGCCCGCCCGAGATGATCCTCGCGCCGTTCGAGACCATGGCCGAACGCGCGGGCAACCAGAACCGGCGGTTCTGGGAGAAGGGCGGGCTGCGCCGCGGGCTGATGGACCTCGAGGGGATCGACCTCGAGACGGCGCGCGCGCGCGAGGTCGAGCTACAGGGCCGGACGATCCCCGAGGTCTACGCGCTCTTGCAGGCGGCGCTCGGTGACCGGATGCTCGTCGACAAGTGCCCGCACCTGTCCGTGCTGCCCGACGCGATGGCGCGGCTGGAGCGCTGGTTCGCCGAGCCCCGGTATCTGTGGATCCTGCGCCACCCCGGATCCGTGCTGCGGAGCCTCGAGAACATGCCGATGGCCGAGGTGATGCTCGACGGGTACGGAGGCGACGCGCGCGAGGCCTGGGCGACGTGCAACGCGAACATCCGCGACTTCCTGGCGACGATCCCGCGCGGACGGTGGACGCTCGTGCGTTACGAGGAGCTCGTCACGGACCCGCGGCCCGTGATGGAGCGAGCCTGCGCCGCGCTCGGCGTGCCGTTCGACGAGGCGGTGCTCGATCCGTACGAGGGCGACAGGATGCGCGAGGGCCCGAAGGGAGCCCGCGCGATCGGCGATCCGAACATGGCCGCGCGCGGCAGGGTCGATCCGTCGCTCGCCACGAGCTGGCTCGAGGGCTTCGACCCGCGAGTCGCCTCGCCCCGGACGCGCGCCCTGGCGGCCGAGCTCGGGTACGACCTCGACGCGACGCCTCTGCCGCCCATCGCGAAGGTCGGCGAGGCCATCGCGGGGCTGTTTCGTGCCGGGACAGAGCTCGAGGCGGCGATGTCGATGCCCGCCGACGTGGACGCGCTGGAGGGCCGGCGCTTCCTCCTGCGGATGGTGACGGCGGCGATCGACGTGCAAGTCGAGCAGGGAGACGCGGACCGTCCCGCCTTCCATCACGCCGAGGGGCCGAGCCGCAAGATGTTCGCCGACTGCCCGGACGCCGACTACCTGCGCGCGCCCATCCGGGTCGGCGAGGGCCGGAGCTACCGGCTGCGCGGCCGCATCCCGCCCGGCACCGTCTACGCGGGCGTCGTGCTGTACGGCAAGGGCGGGCGCGTCGGCCGGCTCCTCCGCGACAGGGATCTCCGCCCTGACGCCGACGGGCGCTTCATCTCGACGATCTCGACCGAGCGCCCCGCCGACGGCACGCCGTGGCTGCAGGCCGACGGCGACGAGACCGCGGTGATCGTCCGGCAGTACTTCACGGACCGGGCGCGCCAGGCGCCGCTCGAGCTTTCACTCGCGCTCGATGGCGCCGTGCCTCCGCCGCGGCCTCTCGATCCGCTCGAGCTGGCGCGCGGGATCGATCTCGCGGCCCGGATGGTCCGCTCCGTCGTCAGGCGGACGGCGGATGCGTACCGCATGGCGTCCGTAGGGGCGCTGAACCGCTTCATCGAGATCGGTGGCGAGCAGCTCTTCCCGACTCCTGACAACACCTACCGCGTCGCGTGGTACCGCTTCGGGCCGAGCCAGCTCATGCTCGTCAAGGGCAGGGTCCCGCGCTCCCGCTACTTCGGCCTGACCCTGTACAACGCCTGGATGGAGAGCCTCGACTACCGGCGCCGCCGCGTGTGTCTCAACCACGAGCAGATGGAGCTCGGCCCGGACCGCACGTTCGAGGTGTGCCTCGCCCACCGGGACCCCGGCCATCCGAACTGGCTCGACGTCGCAGGCCACGGGGCCGGCTACATCCTCGCGAGGGCGCTGTGCGCCGAGGAGCCGGTTCCGGAGGCGACGATCGAGGTGCTCTACGAGACGGAGTGGGAGGCGCGAAGCGGGCGGAAGGCGCGCGAGCGGTGAACGAGCGGGGACTTCGGATGCTGGTCAGCCCGCCTTTCGCTCGAGCCGATTGACGCGTCGCGCGAGCTTGTCGACATCGGTCCTGAGCCTGCGCGTCTCCGTCCCGGCGACCTTGAGAAAGTTGTCGAAGCGGCCTTCCAGCTTGCCCAGGCGCGTGTTCGTCTCGTCCACGCGCGCTTCCAGCTTGCCGAGGCGGGCGTTCGTCTCGTCGAGGCGGCTGTTCGTCTCGCGAAGCAGGTCGGCCAGCGTGTCGAAGCCGGCCTGCATGACACGCTCGAGACGCGTCGACTCCCCGTTTCCAGCCATGATCGCAAGCTATCACGCCGGCAATGCGGGGCCAACCGTCGCGAATTCTCGGCGCACCTTGACGGGCGCGACGTTGGCGCCTTTGATCCGCCGGATGAAGCGTCTTTGGGTAGGCATCGTGGTGGCGCTGCTCGGGTCCGGGTGTGCATGCGGGGACGATGACGACACCGGTCCGCTGGGCGACGGCGACGCGGACGCGGACTCCGACACGACGCCGCCGGAGGTGAGCGCGGAGCCGGAGCTGCCGGAGTCCGTCCGGCAGGGGGGGCTCCTCGAGACGACCCTCGTTGCGACGGACCCCGACGACGAGACCTTCGCCTGGACGGTGATCTCGCCCGAAGGGGCGACGGTCGATCAGGAGACCGGGACCCTCGACTACCGCGTCCCGGTCGACACCAGCGGCGACATCGTCGTGTCTGTCGACGTCTCCGACGGGACGAACACGACGCGCTTCGAGGATTCGGTCTCGGTCGTGCCGCTCGCGTGGGAGGAGCTCTCGCCCGCCTGGGACGCGCAGTACTTCACGGCGACGGCGTTCGACTCGGGCCGGCGAACGATCTGGTCGGTCGGGGGCTTCGGACAGACCCGCGCGGCGGTCGTGATGAAGAACGATCTCGCGGTCGGTGCGTGGGAGCGCGTGGCAACCACGGGCGATCCCCTGCCCCCGCTCTTCGGCGCCGGCGCGTGCTTCTTGGCGTCGGAGGATCTCGTGGTGGTCGTCGGAGGATTTCCGGGGCACTTGAGCCGCGTCGTCCCCCGCAACCGCGCGGTCTTCGTGCTGGACGTCGCGCGGGATCCGGTGCAGGTCACTCAGCTCGAGGGTGACGAGCCGCCGGAGGCGCTCTTCCCCCGGCTCGCCTGCAGCCCCGACGAGGCGCGCGCGTTCCTGGTCGGTACGTTCGATCTCGAGGGAATCACCATGACGCCCTGGGTCCTCGATCTGACCGGGAATCCACGCCTCGCGGTCACCGCGCTCGAACCGAAGGTGACGCCGGATCCGCGCGCGTACTTCGGCATGGTCGTGCTCGGCTCCGTCGCGTGGATCTTCGGCGGCGACGAGAACCCGGGCGAGCCCGCCACCAACTACAACGACGTGTGGTCGCTTCCCCTCGACGACAGCGGCGACTGGCAGGAGCTGGTCACGACCGGCGAGGCGCCTTCGCCGCGGGCCAACGTGGCCGTCGGGTCGGACGGGCAGAAGCTCTTCGTCGCGGGCGGGTACCGCCCGGGGACCGGCCCCGATGCCGAGCTCCGGTTCCTCGACCTCGAGACCGGGCAGTGGTCCGACAGCGAGATCGGCGGTGAGGACGTCGAGGCTTTCTTCACGCAGACGAGCGTGTTCGATGCCCAGACCTCGACGCTGCACTTGCTCACGCCGACGTTCTCGACCGAGGAGAATGGCCTCTACACCGATCGGCGTGACGCCGCGCTCGAGGTCGACCTCGAAGGGTCGACCGCTGAGCTGGTCCTCTCCGAGCCGGCGCCGGGTCAGGGCCCTCGCAGGCGCTTCAGCACTCTGGTGGCGACGGGCGGCAACTTGTCGAGGCTCGCGATCCACGGCGGCTCCACCGCCGTGATGTCGGCCGGCGACGCGGTGGACGACACGTGGACGTTCGACGTGGACAGCGGCGAATGGTCGGCCGTTGCGCCCGAGGGCGAGACCCCTGGTCCGAGGCAAGCCGCCGTGTTCGTCGAGGACGACGGCGGCCGGGTCCTCGCGATCGGCGGCTGGGACGGTCAGGACCTGTCGGACATGGAGGTCCGGGCGTTCGATCCGGACAACGGAGACTGGCGGCTCATCGAGTCGCGGGGCGAGCAGCCGACGCCGAGGATCGCTCCGTGCGCGGCGTTCAACCCGGACGCAGGGACGGTGCTGCTTTTCGGCGGCGTGACCCAGTCGGAGCGGTCCGCTGACGTCTTCGAGCTCGCGCCGGGCAGCAGCGTGGGCCAGTGGCGGCTGATCGATGCCGGCGAAGGGCCGGCGGGCCGCGCGTTCGCGGGGTGCGGGTACGACTCGCCGAGCAGGCGCTTCTTCGTCGTCGGCGGCGAGGACCGTGCCGCGGTCTTCGACGACGTGTGGGCGCTGGACCTGTCCGACCCCGGCAACGAGAGGTGGCTTGCAATACAGCCCGAGGGCGAGGGTCCGGGTGTGGTGTCCGACATGGTCGCCGTGGTCGACCCGCCCGGGCGCAAGCTCGTCCTCGTGGGCGGGACGAACGGGCGAGAGACCTATGGGGAGGTCTGGTTCCTCGACCTCCGGCCTGGTGCGGAGGCTTGGAGCCGCCTGCCGTGGGATCCCTGGGGACCCGAGGCGCGCTCGGCCGCCGGCGGCGCCTGGCACGCGCCTTCCGGATCGCTCCTCGTCTTCGGAGGACGCTTGATCGATCCGGGGGTCGCCGCCTTCAACGACCTCTGGAGGCTGGCACTATGATCCGCTATCCGCGCAGCCGGAGCGAGAAGCTCGGGCTGAAGCCCGGCCAGAAGGTCTCGATCCTCGGCGTCGACGACAAGGGCTTCCTCTCGGAGGTCGAGGCGCTCGCCGAGGACACCACGGTCGGCGTGCCGGGCAAGGATCGGGACCTCGTGTTCTTCGCCGCGAGGGATCGCGCCGACCTCGAGCGTCTGGGGCGCCTGCGCCGGGCGATCGCCGACGACGGGGCGATCTGGGCGCTCTGGCCCAAGGGCCGCAAGGAGCTGCGCGAGGACGACGTCCGGCAGGCGGCGCTCGCGAACGGCCTCGTCGACGTCAAGGTCGTGGCCTTCTCGGACGTCCTGAGCGGCCTGAAGCTCGTCGTTCGGCGCGCCGACCGACGGGCGGCGCGGCGGGCGAGCGCTGCGACGCGAAGCACGCGGCGGGCTGGCCCGCGGCCGGCGATCCCACCCGACCTCGAGGCAGCGCTCGCCAGGTCGACTCGTGCGCGGGCCGCATTCGACCGGCAACCTCCCTCTCATCAGCGGGAGTACATCGGCTACGTGGACGAGGCAAAGCGCCCCCAGACGCGAGCGCGCAGGATCGCGGAGACGATCGAGCACTTGGAGGTGGACGCGCACGACCCCGCCAAGCGCTCGGAAGGGGACACGCGCTACCCCGCCAAGCGCTCGGAAGGGGACACGCACTACCCCGCCAAGCGCTCGGAAGGGGACACGCACTACCCCGCCAAGCGCCCGTAATCACGAGGTATTCGGGCACAACCGCGCGATTCGTGCGTCGCATGCACCTGGAGGGGATACCCACTGCCACTCGTCTATCGCAAGGCTGCGGCCGACGAAACGCGCGGTTGTGCCAGGAAGCCCAGCGATGACGACTACTTACCGATCGGGTGCGTGTCCCCGTCCTCACTTACCGATCGGGTGCGTGTCCCCGTCCTCACCGTCCTCAATCGGGTGCGTGTCCCCGTCGTCAGTGCGCCTGCGCCTCCTGCAGGTACGTCTTGCCCTTGTAGAGCTTCGCCATGAGCGCGAAGACGGCGGAGGCGACGACCATCAGGCAGGTGAAGACCCAGAAGAACTCCGACAGCGACAGGATCGTCTCCATGGGCGCGAGGAAGGCGACGAGCACGTTTCCGGCGGTCACGCACAGGAGCCAGAAGCCCATGATCGTGCTCTTCATCGACCGCGGCGCCTGCGTGTAAGCGAACTCTAGACCAGTGACGCTGACCAGGACCTCGGCGGTGGTCATCACGAAGTACTGGCAGACCTGCCAGAGGACGTGAACGTCGCCCCGACCGGCCGCCTCGATTCGCTCCTGCAGGACGGCGGCGATGGCGAAGGCGACCGCTGCGAGGAACATCCCGACCGTCATCTTCTGGAGCGGCCGGACCTCCCGCCCTCGCTTCTTCATGGGGTTGTAGACGAGCACGTTCAGGCTCGGGATGATGATCATGACGAGGAGCGGATTCAGCGCGCTGATCTGCTCGGGCGCCAGCTCGAGCTCGGTCCAGCGCCGGTAGACGAGGTCGGCCATGATGCACGCGGCGCCCGCCCCGCCGAGGAGACCCAGGACGCTCATCGTCGTCCTGCGTGCGAGGCGACGGTTCGAGATCCAGGCGAAGAGCCACACGCCACCATAGCCCGCCATCGCGATCGTCCCCCAGATCGCCCACTTCCAGGTCCAGACCGGCACCCGCAGCTTGAGGTTCATCGTTCCGGCCTGCGTGATCCAGGTAGAGGCGTGCTGATCGAACAGGGCCCAGAAGACGCTCACCATCGAGAAGACGAGGATGATCCGGAGCACGGCGGGCGGACCCTCCGCGGCGTCCTCGCCGAACTTCTCGCGCACCGGGCCGAAGAAGCTCGTACCGGGCTTGCGGCCCTTGCGATGGCGCAGGGCGTACGCGATCATCGCGACGAACCCGGTGTCCTGCTGGAGCCGCTGGCGGGCGCGGAAGAGGAAGGCGCCGGCGACGACGAGACCGGCCGCAACCGCGAAGTAGTGCCAGGAGTGAACCGCGAGGAACGCCACGTAGCGCCGCACGTACAGGGCGTAGAAGGCCGCCGCCGACAGGTCGTCCTTCGCGGGCGCGGTGAAGCCGTGGCTCACCACGAAGACCGCGACGATGAGGGCGATGACCGGCGTGAAGAAGAGGACGCCGGACGCCGTGTCGAGCAGGCCCAGCGGTCCGCCGGGCTTCGGCGGCACGCGAACGAATCGCTTGCGTCCGAACCAGAACACGACGGCCGCGATCGCCATGAAGATGCCGGGCACGCCGAACGCTACCTCGGGCCCGAGGGTGTTCTTGAGGATCGGAGTCAGCACCGTCGAGAAGAACGAGCCGAAGTTGATGATGAAGTAGAAGATCTGGAACACCGTCGCAACGAGGTCCTTGTTCTTCGCCGAGAACTGGTCCCCGACGTTGGCGGACACGCAGGGCTTGATGCCGCCCGAGCCGATCGCGATGAGCGCGAGGCCCACGTAGAAGCCGTACTCGGCGAGCGGCCAGTTCTCCCAGACCGCGAAGCGTCCCGCGAGCGCGAGCGTGCCGTGACCGGCCACGTAGATCAGCGAGACCCAGAAGATCACGGGGTACTTCCCGAGCAGCCGGTCGGCGAAGAGGGCGCCGATCATCGGGAAGGCGTAGACGCCTGCCATGAACAGGTGGGTGACCGCCGTCGCCTTGGCGCTCGCGCCGCGCGCTGCGCTCGCGCCAGCGATCTCGACCGCGACGAAGTGCAGGTAGAGCGTCGTCAGGTACGTCTTCAGGATGGCGCGCATCCCGTAGTAGCTGAAGCGCTCGGCCCCCTCGTTGCCGACGATGAAGGGGATGCCTGCAGGGAACAGGCCGCTCTCGGCGCGCTCGGCGACGGGCGCTTCCGGGTTGGCCTTTGCGGGGCTGGTGCTCAATTGCGTCCTCCTCGACGAACCGGACCCTAGCACTACTCCCCGGTGTCTCCTGCCGCCTTCTTCGAGCGCGGGTGGGGCTGCGCCCCCCCGCGGGCCCCCCCGCTTCGTCGCTCCGTGCGGTCGGTCGCTACGGCCGAGTGAATCGGCCTCCGCTCCCTCGGTGCTCGCCAACCGGCGGCGGCGATGCTCTCGAGAATCCGGTCGCGAGCCCCCGGTTTCTACTCCCCGGTGTTTCCGGCCGTCTTCTACTCCCCGGTGGTTCCTGCCGCCTTCTTCCTGAGAGCGTCGAGGTTCAGAGAGATCGAGTCGGTGGACTGCAGAAGCTCCTCGACGATCAGCTTGCGCGGGCGCGGCGGCGCTGGGCGGACCGGGCGGCGGTCGCCGCCCATGTAGGGGCGCATGGGCTCTCGGATCGTGTCCGGCAGGATGTTCTCGAGGTACTCGAGCGCGGTGCCCCTCAGGCCGTCGTCGTCGGTCGCGAGCGCGCGGAAGGCGATCTTGAGGGGATCGCGGTCCAGCGCCAGGGAGAGGATGGCGAAGGCGACCTCGAGGTGGCGGTCGGCCCGGGTCCTGAGGACATCGTCGATGAAGGGCGAGTCCCGCTCTTCGTCGGGCTCGAGGTGGGGCTCGGCTCTGGACAGCTCCTTGCGGCCCACCTCGAGCTCCCGGCAGGCCGCGGCGAAGATGCGCTCCTTCGAGATCGTGATGCCGACGTTCCTCTCGCTCACCTTGAGCAGCGCCATCGCGCACCTGTAGCGCACCTCGAACGAAGGATCCTCGAGGCCGAGCATGAGCCCGTCGGCCACACGCTGCGTCGGGCAGCCCTGGAGGATGCGCGGGATCCTCCGGCGCACGACCTCGCCCGATCGGGAGTCGTAGAGCGCGTCGAGGATCTGTCCTGTCGAGCGCTCGGCGACTGCTCGGAGCGCCGCGAAGGCGTCCTTCAGCACGTCGTCTCGCGCGAGGAGCATGATCACCTGGAAGACCAGGATCGGCTCGAGCGGCTCGGGACGGCGGAGGACGCGGCGGATCCGCGCAGGGTCGCCCGACCGCAACGCCGCCAGTCCCTGGAGCAGCTCGTCGGCGCCGGCGGCGTCGGAAACGGTGTCGCGACCCGTGGTCGTCCCCGGCATGGTCCCCGCGGCGACCATGCTCTGGCGCAAGACGCCCAGCTCCTGCAGCAGCCTGTCGCGCGTGAGCGCGGCGTTCGTCTCCCAGAGGGTGCGGCGGCTGGTCGCGTCGAAGACCTCGTCGGCGTCGAGCCTGACGGCTCCGGACTTGAGGCTCTCCGCGAGCGACGCGACGTAACCTTCGTGGAGCCTGATCGCCACGAACAGTGCAGCGAGCGCCGCCGCGATGGTGAGCCCGACGAGCGAACGCTGAGCCTCGCCCGCGGCCCACAGGAGCACGAGCATCGTGGCCCCGCCCCCGAGCGTCGTCCCGAGCCGGTCGAGCCCGACATCTATGATCGCCTTGGTGGGCCGCTTTCTCTCCTGTGCCAGCGGTGTGTACAAGAGCTCGTAGCCGGACCGGTACAGCGACGTCGAGAGCACTGCCTCGACGCCGCACAGGAGGATGACGCTCCAGAGGGCCGGCTCGAGCAGGGCCACGAAGCCGGCGAGGACCATCGCCGCGGGGAGCAGCGCGACCGTACCGGCCAGCCCGAGACGATCGAGGGATGGCCGGCTCAACGTCGACTGTACGACGAACGAGACGATCCCCGTGGACATGTGGAAGAGCGCGAAGAAGGTCACGAGCCTTCCGCCGCCCTCGAACGTGGACGCCGCGGTCGCCTTGAGGACGTAGTCGAGCTGGGATTCGCCGAGAGCGCAGAGCGCGACGAGCAGCCCGAGTTGACGCAGGTACGGCACCTCGCGCAGGACCTGTAACCCGCTGGGCGCCCTCGAGCGGTCTTCGGCGAGGCCTCTGGGATGGTGGCCGGGGCCCGCTGGCCGGATCCTCGTGATCCCCCAGGCACAGACCGCGTTCATCGCGGCGAGCATCACCAGCATCGTCGGGACGCTCAGGAGCGAGGCGGCCCGCCACGCCAGGACGCCGCCGACGACGCTGCCGGCGGTGCCGGCCGCGGCGATCCTGCCCACGACCCGCTTCGCGGTGTGCGGGTCGAAGCGCTCGTTCACGAGCGACCAGAAGCCCGACGTCACGATCGCGCCGAAGATCGCGAGGTGGAGGTAGACGGCGACCGCGGCGACGTTCGGGTAGGGCCCGGACAGCCCCCACTCCGCCAGGAAGAGCGCCGCGCTCGCCGCGAAGCTGACCGGAACGACCCGCGCCGGCGAGTAGAGCGTCATCGCGCGCGCGGCCGCGAGGACGGCGAACAGCGAGAGGACCGCCGCGGCGATCAGCGCCTTTGGAAGCGCCGTCACCTGGAACGTGGAGAGGAAGAGCGCGTCTCGGGTCGCCTTGCCGAAGACCTGCTGGGCGATCATCATGGCCGCCGCCAGCATGGCCGCGAGTACGGCCGGATCTACGCGGGGCTTCTCGCTGGTCCCCGTCACGCCTCACGAAGGTATCACGACTGCGGGGGGCGTCCGGGCGACTGATCCTTGTCACGTTCCGAGCCGTCCGTTTGGCCTTGCCTGGCGCGGTTTTCCGCGCAAGAGTCCCGCGCGTCGACCGTCCCGCGGGGCGTGGACGGGGAAGAAAGGTGACGAGCATGAGCGTCGATGCATTCATGGCCCAGGTCGTGGCCAAGAACCCTGGAGAGACCGAGTTCCATCAGGCAGTCCGCGAGGTCGCGGAGTCGGTAGTGCCGCTCGTCGAGGCGACACCGGCGTACCGGAGGGCGAAGATCCTGGACAGGATCGTCGAGCCCGAGCGCGTGTTCATGTTCCGCGTGCCGTGGGTCGACGACCGCGGCGAGGTCCAGGTCAACCGGGGGTACCGCATCGAGATGTCGAGCGCCATCGGTCCGTACAAGGGAGGCCTGCGCTTCCACCCGAGCGTCAACCTCGGCATCCTCAAGTTCCTGGCGTTCGAGCAGGTCTTCAAGAACAGCCTGACGACGCTGCCGATGGGCGGCGGCAAGGGCGGCTCCGACTTCGATCCGAAGGGCAAGAGCGACAACGAGGTGATGCGCTTCTGCCAGTCGTTCATGAGCGAGCTCTGCCGGCACATCGGGCCGAACACCGACGTCCCCGCGGGCGACATCGGCGTCGGCGGCCGTGAGATCGGCTTCCTCTTCGGACAGTACAAGAGGCTTCGCAACGAGTTCACCGGCGTCCTGACGGGCAAGGGCCTCGGCTGGGGCGGGTCGCTCATCCGGCCCGAGGCGACCGGCTACGGCGCCACCTACTTCGCGCAGGAGATGCTGGCGACCCGCGGCGACGGCTTCCGCGGCAAGACGGTGGCGGTCTCCGGCTCCGGCAACGTCGCCCAGTACACCGTCGAGAAGGTGAACCAGCTCGGTGGCAAGGTCGTCACCCTGTCGGACTCGAACGGGACGCTCGTCGACATGGAAGGGATCGACGCCGAGAAGCTCGCGTGGGTCATGGATCTCAAGAACGTCCGGCGCGGCCGGATCCGAGAGTACGTCGACCGCTTCAAGGGAGCGACGTACCTCGAGGGCCAGAGGCCCTGGAAGGTCAAGTGCCAGATCGCCTTCCCCTCCGCGACGCAGAACGAGGTCGACGGCGCCGATGCCAAGGCCCTGGTCGACAACGGTTGCACCTGCGTGTCCGAGGGCGCGAACATGCCGACGACTCCCGAGGGCGTCGACGTCTTCCTGAAGAGCAAGATCCTCTACGGTCCCGGCAAGGCCGCGAACGCCGGCGGCGTCGCGACGAGCGGCCTCGAGATGTCTCAGAACGCGATGCACCTGAGCTGGAGCACCGAGGAGGTCGACAGCCGCCTGAACCAGATCATGAAGTCGATCCATCGCGCCTGCGTCCAGCACGGCAAGGAGGGCAGCTTCGTGAACTACGTCAAGGGCGCCAACGTCGCCGGCTTCATCAAGGTCGCCGACGCGATGCTCGACCAGGGCGTCGTCTAGCTCACGCCAGCAACCATCCCCCTTCCCTCCTTCCCGCCTTCCTGTTGCATCGCCGAATCGGCGCCATCCAGGGCTCAGCTGGCCGCGGTGGGTCGCAGCGCGCGCACCCGAGTCCGTGGCCGCCACGGAAGGAATCCACAGGAAGGCGGGAAGACAGGAAGGATCTGAGGGTACGACCATGCTCGCGGAGGTGATCCCCCCGGAGGGCGAGCCCGAAGGTCCGCCCCCGGGGGAACGTGGTCTCCTTGCCTACTGCACGGAGTGCTTGAGTGTGCTCATCGCGCCGTGCGTACGCTCCTGCTGCGGTAGGAGCTCGCCGAAGACGAGCTCGCGAGACGCGGGATCGAGCCTGCCGCTGTCTTCCCGATAGTCCTTCAGGCCACGATCCTCGCCCTCTTCGAGCGCCGCAATGGCGGCCTTCTCGCCGAGCAAGGCCGCGCCGCCTTCCACCACCTTCGCGAAGGCGCCCCAGACGCCCGAGGTCTCGGCGGGAGCACCACCGAGCTCCATGATCCGGTTGCGGATCTTTCGCGCCCGCTCGGAGTGAGACCGCCGGCATTCCTCGAGCTGGAGCCGAACGCCCGGGTCGGTCACCTTGACGAGGGCCTGGCCGTAAGTCTCGATGGCCGATGGCTCGCCTCTCAGGAACGAGTTCAGCGTCTCGATCGATTCGTCGAGCCGTGCCATGTGTGCATTCCTCCTTCCTGCCAACGCCACCGCATGCTAACCACTGATGATGCTTGAGCAATTCAGATCGTGGTGTACTCCGACGACGTCACCTAAACTCCGTCTTCGGGCTCCCAGCGTGAGCGGCTTCCTCAAGTTCCACGACCTGATGCGGTTCATGGTGCGGGAGATCCTGCTGGTCTCCTCGCCGTACGACGCGTTCATCCTCGAGGAAGATGGCCGCATCGACGAGCGGCTGTTCAGCGCCTACACCGAGCTCAGCCTGTCGTCGATCCCGCGGTTGACCCACGTATCGACCGCCGTCAGGGCGATGGAGCTGCTGGCCGAGAGGCGCTTCGACATCGTGATCACCGTGCTCCACGTCGGCGACACCGACGGGCTGGCGCTGTCCCGCCTCGTCAAGGAGCGCTATCCGACGATGCCGATCGTGCTCCTCGCGTTCGACGAGGCCGACCTCGGGACGCTCCCGAGCAGTTCGGCTCCGGACACGATCGATCGTATCTTCCTCTGGGACGGCGACGCGCAGATCCTCCTGGCGGCGATCAAGATCATCGAGGACGCCCGCAACCTCGCCCACGACACGCGGACGGCCGGCGTGCCCGTGATCATCGTCGTCGAGGACACGCCCAGGCGCTACTCCAGATTCCTCGCGCTCCTCTACTCGGAGCTGATGACGCAGTCGCGCTCGCTGATCGCGGAGGGGCTCAACGCGCTGCACAGGGCGATGAGGATGCGCGCCAGGCCGAAGATCCTCCTGTGCACGACCTACGAGGAGGCGCTCGGCAGCTACGTCGAGCACCAGGACCACGTGATGGCGGTGATCAGCGACGTCCGGTTCCCGCGTGACGGCATCGAGGACCCCGAGGCCGGCTTCGCGCTCGCGCGACTGATCCGCTCCGGGAGCTCGGATCTGCCGCTCCTCCTGCAGTCCGCGGAGCTCGAGGCGAAGACGGTCGCAGGCGACCTGGACGCCTGGTTCGCGGACAAGAACTCGCCGGCGCTCAACGATCGGATCCGCGCCTTCCTGCGCGAGGCGCTCGGGTTCGGCGACTTCATCTTCCGCCTGCCCGATCGCACGGAGGTCGGCCACGCGCGGGATCTCTACGAGCTCGCGCAGGTCCTGCGCGCGGTGCCGCCGGAGTCCGTCGAGTACCACGCCTCGCGCAACCACTTCTCCTCCTGGCTGAGCGCCCGCGCGATGTTCTCGCTGGCGGGCCAGGTGCGGCCGCGAACGATCGCCGAGTTCAAGGGGATCGACGCCCTGAGGCAGTACATCATCGAGGTCCTCGAGAAGGAGCTCGCCCAGGAACAGGAGGGTCTGATCGCCGACTTCTCCGCGCGCCATGCCGGGCCGCAGAACCCCTTCGTCCGGCTCGGCAAGGGCTCGGTGGGCGGCAAGGGGCGCTCCATCGCCTTCGTGGGCTCGCTCATGGCCCGGCACGCGTTCACGGATCGCGCGGAGCTGCAGGTTCTGGTTCCCCGAACGGCCGTGATCGGGACGGACGAGTTCGACCGCTTCCTCGAGGCGAACAGGATCTGGCGCGACGACCTTCCGAAGGACGACCTCGCCATCCGGGAGCGCTTCCTGGAGGGGCAGCTCGGCGACCGCCTGATGCACGACCTCGGCATCACGCTCGACGAGATGCACGGTCCGATCGCGGTCCGGTCTTCCAGCCTGCTAGAGGACTCGCGGTCCCGGCCGTTCGCCGGGATCTACGCGACCGTGATGCTCCCGAACAACGACCCGGACGCCGCGGTCCGCTTCGAGGAGCTCTGTCGCGCTGTCAAGGCCGTCTACGCCTCGGCGTTCTCGAGGGGCGCGCAGTCCTACTTCGGAGGGACGCCGCAGTCGGTCCAGGACGAGAAGATGGCGGTGGTCGTGCAGGAGCTGGTGGGCCATCGATATGGCGATCGGTTCTACCCCCATGTCTCCGGCCTGGCCCAGTCGTGGAACTACTACCCCGTCGGGCCGCAACGCGCCGAGGACGGGATCGCGTTTCTCGCGCTCGGGCTCGGCCACGCGGTGGTCTCGGGCGGGACCTCCCTGAGGTTCTCGCCGGGCTGTCCCGGGGTCCTGCCCCAGTTCGCCTCGGCGAGGGACTTCGTCAGGGGCTCGCAGGCGAAGTTCTACGCGCTGGATCTGTCGAAGCCCATCGTGGACTACTCGGCGGGCACCGAGTCGTCGCTGGTGCTGTGCGACCTCGCGACCGCCGAGGCGGACGGAAGCCTCGCCTTCGTCGGCAGCGTGTACTCCGCCGCCGACGACCTCATCCGCGACAACCTCGGGCTGGCGGGCCCGCGGGTGGTCACGTTCAACAACCTCCTCAAGTGGAACGAGGTCCCTCTGGCCTCCGCGCTCGCCGAGCTCCTGCGCGTGTTCCGCCACGGGATGGGGACGGACGTGGAGGTGGAGTTCGCGCTCGACCTCGCGTGCTCCGGACGCGGCTCCGGCCCGAGGCCCTCCGCGTGCCTGTACGTGCTGCAGCTCCGTCCGATGGCCACACCGCTCGACGAGGACGACGTCGAGGCGGAGGGGGTGCCTGCCGAGCGAATCCTCTGCCGGACGGGACGAGCCCTGGGTCACGGTCGGATCACGGACATCCGCGATGTCGTCTACGTCAAGAAGCTCCTTCTCGACTCGACGACGACGCCCTCGGTGGCGGCACAGGTCGGGCAGATCAACGCCACTCTCGTCGCCGCGCGGGCGCCCTATCTGCTCGTCGGCCCGGGACGCTGGGGATCGGCGGACCCCGGGCTCGGCATCCCGGTCGAGTGGTCGCAGATCGCGGGCGCCCGCGTGATGGTGGAGACCACGTTCAACGGACGCCCGGTGGAGCCGTCGCAGGGAACGCACTTCTTCCAGAACATCACGTCGCTGAGGATCGGCTACCTGTCGGTGGACGAGACGCGACCGAACGGAGAGGTGCTCGACGTGGAGTGGCTGGAGCGCCAGCCCGCCGTTCGCGAGACGGCCGCGGTCCGCCACGTGCGCCTCCCCGAGCCGCTGACGGTCTATCTCGACGGGCGTGCGCGACGCGCGACGGTCGTCAAGCCGTGAGTGAGAGGAGATCTCAGGCCGCTCGGAGGGGTCCCCGACGACCGCGCATCGCGCGCTCGAGGATCTCGGTCTGGCGGCGCAAGAGGGCGAGGCGGGCCGATCCGGCGCGTAGCTCGTCCTCGAGGACGTCGATCTCGTCATGCAACCTCGCGAGGCGGACGTCGTAGCCGTCGGCCGTCTCGACAGGGTCCTCCCGCGGGTCCCTGAGCGTGGTCATCGAGTCTTCTCCCCGGGCCGCTCTTCGCAGGCCCATGCCCGCGGATCGAGCAATTGCCGGGCCACCCGAATCCCGCGTGTTGGTCGCGCCCGTTGCCGAAAAAGTCCAGGGATCAAGCCCCGGGATGGGGTCGGGCGATGTAGGGTGGGGACAGCGAGCCGGAGCATGCCGTGCGCCGGCGCGCCCCGCGTTCGCTCGGATCGCACTCTTCGCGCTGAGGCTCTGACCTCGCCGTCAACGGCTCCTGAGCCTGCGGACGATCGCGGCGATGTGCTCCGGGCCCGTGCCGCAGCAGCCGCCGACCACGGTCGCTCCGAGCGCGACCCAGCGGAGCGCGGCCTCTGCGTACAGCTCCGGGCCGCCAGGTGGAGGTGGCGACCGCCATCCGACCCGGTCGTCCGCGGCGCCTGCGTTTGCATAGGCCCCGAACGCCACGCCGGAGCGGGCGAGCGCCTCGACGAAGCGATCGATTCGGCCGAGGGCGACGCAGTCGACCAGCACGATGGCGGCGCCGCGGAGAGCCGCCTCGCGGGCGGTGCGCTCGATCTCGGCGGGCTCGAGCAGATCCCCCTCGGGACCGGCCGTGAGCGCCAGCCAGGTTTCGAGCCCGGTCGCGACCGCCTCCTCGACGGCGACGAGCGCCTCGACGGGGCTCGGAAAGGTCTCGCAGAGGATCAGGTCGACGCCGGCATCCGCGAGCGTCCTCGCGAGCTCGCGGTGCTCCGGGCGCGCGATCTCGAGCGGCGGGGACAGGTCGGGGCGGTAGCAGTCCTCGAGCGGAGCCACGCTCCCCGCGACGCGGTGCCCGCGCGGGACGGCTTCCCTCGCAATCCGAACCGCACGCCGAGCGAGAGCCTCCCACCGCTCGCCGAGCTGCCGTCTCTTCGTGCGAAACGTGTTCGCGGTGTGCACGGTCGCCCCGGCCGCCGCGTAGTCGCGGTGGATCGCGGCCACGACGTCCGGGGCGGTCTCGAGGGCGGCCGCGCTCCAGATGGGCACGGGCGTCGCCACGCCGCGAGCGGCGAGCTCGGTCCCCATCGGCCCGTCGAGCACCATCGGGCGCATCAGTGGCCGAGGATCACGATCCTGGTGATCCGCTCGAGAAAAGACCTGCGGGATGTCCCGCGGCCGAGCGACAGGTCGCTGACGGTGACGCGGTCGACCGTCCGGAGGGTCTCGCCGCCGCCGGCGCAGGGCTCGAGGTACTCCGCGAACGAGTGGATCGCCATCGGAGCGCCGTCCTCGGCGCGCCCGAGATAGAGCATGATGTGCCCCGGAAAGTGGAGGAGCACGACGCCACGCCGTCCGGCCTCGTCCAACAGCGCGAGCCGCTCCGCCTCTCCCTCTTCGGGCCCGACCGGGAGGGAGCCGGTTCCCGCGAGCGCTTGACGCGCGCTGTCGCGGGGGAGCTGCAGCCCGAAGGAAGCGAAGACATCGAGGAGGAACCCGGAGCAGTCCCGGCCGCCGCGGTCTCCGCCCCAGCCGTACGGCGAATCGACGAGGGCGAACGCCGCCTCGAGGACGGCACGCCGGGTCAGCGGTCGCTCGGTGGATCTGAGGACCGTCGCTGGAAGCTCCTGGCTCGTGTGCATCCCCGTTGCCGACGCGAAGTACACCCGCCCGCTCCGGCCTCGCACGGACGCCAGGAGCGTCCCACGAGGGAGCGCCGAAGTGCTCCCGCCTTCCTCGGGCTCGAGCGTGGCGTCGGCGAGCAGCTCGCTTCGAGGACCCGACGCGATCGACGCGGCCACCGGTCCCCGGATGGGCGGCGACAGCGGAGCAACCCCGTCGATCCAGCCAAACGAGTGTCTGGCACGCGCGAGCATCGAGCCACCGGGCCAGCGCGCGAGAACGAGCACGGGTTCCTGCGGATGCACCGAACCGCAGCTATTGCGGTTGAAGGCCGCATCGACCGGGAGGCGATACAGCCCCTCTCGGACCGGGCCGCAACGGAACTGGACGTTCGCCAGCGTGAGGTGGAGCTCGAGGCCGATCTCGGGCAGTGGGTCTGGCACCGCGAACACCTCCACCCGGGCCGCATCCAGCCGACGCCCCGAAGCGTCGACGTACTCGCCGCTCGCTGCGCGCTCTCGCAGGTACCCCAGCCGCTCCGCCAGCTCGTCCCTGAGGGCGGCCGTCTGGACCGGAAGGGTGAGGTCGACCCAGCCAAGGCTCTTGCCGTCCTCGCGCGGCGCCTTCAGGGCCTGGTCGTGAAGGGCGATCTCCTCCGCCGACAGGAGCACATCGTCGAGGCCGCCCTGAAGCGCGGCGCGCTCCAGCCAGTACGCCGCGGTCCGCTGCTCCGGCCGGACGCCCGGCAGCGGGCTGGGCGCAGGGAGGCGCGGCGGGCACTCGATCGCCCGCGGCGCGGGCCCTGCCGGTGCGGCGCGGCGCCCGTCGCCACTGGAACCGCAACCCGCTGCTCCCACGATCGCGACGAGCGCGAACGCAGGAGGCAACGAGGAGAGACCGCCCACGCCCCGAGTCTGGCCCGGCCAGCCGGTCGTGGCCAGATTCGGTCCGCCCAGACTCATCCGAAGCCAGGGCAGGTCGTCTCGACCGGACCGCCGACGTTGTTGTCCTCGTGGCACTCGTTCAGACGGCCATCGCCCGAACCGTCGTCGTCCGCTACGACGTACCAGCGGAACGACTCGGCTTGCAGCTCCTCCGGCAGGGTGAAATCCACGTAGACGAGCTCGGACTCGCCCGGCAGGAGTCGCGCGGTCGTCTCTGTCGTGCCGATCAGGGACCCGTCTGGAGGCTCGCCCAGGTAGAAGGCCACGCTCGCCCCTGGCATGGCGCCGGCAGCGCCTCCGTTGCGAATCCGGGCCCAGAGGCGCACGGTCGCGGGGCAGCCGTCCGTCTCCATGGTCAGGTCCGTCGCGACGAGGTCGGCCGCGTCGAGGATGCCGGTGAGCTGGGTCTGCTGGCGGAAGTTGTTCAGGCCGGCGATCTCCCAGTTGTTCTCCTCCTGCCTCGGGATCGAGCCGTCGTCCTCCACGTTCGTGACGTGGTACGCGTGCTGGTTCCAGATCCGCCGGGTGCGGACCCAGTTGTCGTTCGACTCGCCGAACACCTGGATGCCATGCGGCCCGGGGCTGCCGTCCGCGCAGGTCTGGATGAAGGTGTTGTTCGCCGAGACGACGATCTCGGCGTGGTCGTCCGCGTCGACGTCCACGATGACGGGGTACTCCCAGAGCGTGCCGCTCGTGTTGCAGCGATCGAAGAGCACGACGCCGTCCGAGCCACGGAAGACCCTGAGCCGAGTCTCGTCCGCGTAGACGACCTCGGCCGACTCGTCGCCGTCGAAGTCGAAGACGCTCGATCCCGCGAGGCCGGACATGTCTTGCGTCGTCATGCTCCAGTTCGTCTGCCCGGAGTCGGCGTCGATCGAGTAGTAGTTGTAGGTGTCGGGCACGCCGACCTCGGGGAAGTCGTCGTCGTCGAAGTTCGCGACGACGCTCATCCGGCCGGCCGCGAAGTTCACGGGTCCCCAGAGGAGGTCGCCGGAGGCGCCCTCGTGCGCGCGCAGCGTGCTGCCCGATACGACGACGACGTCCGGGTCGCCGTCGAGATCGACGTCGGCGATCGCGGGATAGCCGTCGCCGTACCCGTCCATGAGCGCATCCCAGATCACCCCGCCGTCCGCGTCATAGACGATGTTGCCGCCCACGACGTCGGGCGAGCCGTCGCCGTCGACGTCGGCGACCGTCGGATAGTCGTCCGGCATCCAGGCGCCGCTCGACGATCTGCCCGCCCAGAGGACCTCTCCCGCGGCGTCGAGGACGGCGTAGCGGATGATCACCTCCGAGCTGCCGTCACCGTCGAGGTCGGCCAGTACCGGCCCGCCCCAGCCGCAGTGCACGCGAGAGTCGTTCGAGCGCCACTTGAAGCTGCCGTCGTGCTCGAACGCGATCGCGTCGCTCTCGGCGTACGAACCGTTGTCCCCGGCGCAGGTCACGATGTCGAGCTCGCCGTCGGCGTCGATGTCACCGATCGCGGGCGTCGCCCCGCCGCTCGTCTGGTACGAGTCGTCCGTTACGCTCCAGTACTCCTCGCCGGTGTCGCCGTGCAGTGCCCTCAGGACCCCGTCTCCGCCGTAGTTCGACCCGGTGAAGCTCGTGAAGACGATCTCCGGAACGCCGACCCCGTCCAGCTCGTCATCGAGGTTCGCCACCATCGGAGGCACCATCACCTGGTTGGAGTTCGGCTCGTCGGAGCCCGTCCCGTCCCAGACCCACTCGATGATGGGATCGAAGTCGCCGATCGGCGGCTGATACTCGCAATCTGGGTCCACGTCGCCGCGCGTCAGGCACCGCCCGAGCGTGTCTTCGCAGTACTCGGTGACCGGGCATTCGGAGTCCTCGTCGCACGGCTGCCCGGGCTGCGTGCACTCGCCGAGATAGCAGACCTCGCCACCGGCGCAGCAGATCTCCTCCCCCGCTTCGCCGCACCTGGCCAGCTCGCCGCAGTCGTCGACGCATTCTCCGGCGAGGCACGTCTGCGCGGGCCCGCAGCAGATTCCCTCGCATGCCCGCGCCTCGGGGCAGCAACCGGCGGCGACGCACGTGTCGCCCTCCTCGCAGCAGACCTCGCCGCAGGCCACCGTGAAGCAGTCGAGACAGACCTCCTCGAAGCAGGTCTGGGTCGGACCGCAGCACTGGTCCGGGCCGCAGGGCGTCTCGTTCGCGAGGCAGCCGGCATCCTCGTCGCGGCACCGGCCATCCGACGCGCAGCGCTGGCCGTCCGGACAGTCCTCGTCGACGCCGCAGGCGTCCCCCGTGCCGTCATCGTCGTCGCCGTGACTCCGGCCGCTGCAAGCTGCCGTAGCAAGCACGAACCACAGCGCAGAAAGACTGGTCAGCCTGTGCATGTCGGCCTCCGGGTCGCGTTAGTGTCTCGCCCCGGGCTCGGGCGTTCAAGAGCGCGGAGCGGGCTCGGGTGGCCTCGGGGCCGCCTTTGGCGGCCCCGAGGCCCGGCGTGCCATGGCATGCCTGGTTCCGCGGCCGCCCGGGGGCGGCCGCGGAACCTGAACACGCCCCCTGCGTGAGCGCTGTGCTCTTGCAGCGAGTGGGGTGCTTGGAAGAGGATCCCGGCCGCACCTTGGGACCAAGACGCATCGTCGGCCTCATCGTCGTAATCGCCTGTCCAGGGGTAGCAGCGTGGAGCGGCGTCGCGAGGGCGGACCCCGTCGAGCTCGAGGAGCAGGACAGCCAGGTCTTCGTCCGCGACGACGGGACCGCCGACGTCATCCAGACCCTGACGTTCAGGGAGAACGAGAGCCAGGGGAGGACGTCGATCCGCCGCGCGGGACCGTTCTTCGAGCCCATCCACTTCAACCGCGCGCTCCTGCGCGACGGTGGCCGCGAGGTGCCGGCGTCGGCCGAGCCGGTGGGCGAGGGCTACTACCGGATCGACTTCCCGGGTCTCGAGACGCGGGCCGGGGGGCGGTACGTGCTCGAGCTGCACTACCGGCTGGACCGCCGCTTCGCGGATCCGACCAGCCGCGAGGGGCAGGAATTGCTCGCGGTCTGGTTCAATCCGGTCCGCTGGACGATGCCGATCGGGCGGAGCGTGATCAAGCTCGTCCTGCCGCTCGCGCTGCCGGCCCAGGTGCAGCGCCACGAGGACATCACGCCCGCCATGGTGAACGGGCTGGGCGTGCTGACCGACCCGGACGTCCTCGCCGAGCAGGGGCACTGGGCGTTCGTCTACACGGACTTCGAGGGTCAGCGGCGGCTGACGCTCTACGCCCGGCGCCAGGACCTGGCCCGCGAGGCCGTGCACCTCGTGCGGATCTACGTCCCGCGCTCCGCGATCCCCGGCCTCGCCCCGGACCAGGTCGTTGCCGGCGCGGGGATGATCGACACGCGCCTGCGCGCCGAAGGCGGCGCGACGCTCGTCGGCGAGAGCTACGAGATCTGGAACAACGTCCACGCCGTTCCCGGTGCGCCCGCCTCGGTGCGGCTCCGCGCGGTCCTGCGCTTCATGGAGCAGGGTCGTCGCAACTTCGTTCCCGCACCGTCCGCCACGTTCACCGGGATGGCGATGGCGCCTTTCGAGCAGACCTGCGCGCTCCGCGTCGGGAGCGAGACCGGAGCTTGCACTGCGACCCAGCGGGCAGGTGAGACGGTCCTCGAGCTCGATCGGGAGACCTCGGCGGGTCAGCCCTTCGAGCTGACCTGGGACTCGGCGTGGGTATTCACCAGGGAGGTCGTCGTCGGCGAACGCGACCACGTCCCGTTCGTCCACCTCGGGCTGAACGGCCCTGCCCCGGAATGGGCGCCGCGCGATGCGACCAGCACGCCATGGACGATCACGCTTCACGCCGGGCTGCCCCTCCTCGCCGCCGTCGCTCCCGATCGTCCAATCGGCAGCGAGGTGCCGCTTCCGCTCGAGCTCGCGGTCCCGCTGCGCAACCAGACGCTGGTACGGCCGGCGAATCCGAACTGGTCAGCGCTGCGATACTCGCCGCGACGGGACTGGCCCGAGGCGCCGGCAGCGCCGCTCGACTTCGACGTCATCGTCACCGGCCCGCCCGGCCAGCAGCCGCTCTTCACCGTGCTCGTGCCCGCCCGTCCCCTGGGCGTCGAGATCCCGGCGCTCATGGACGCCGACCACGCCGCGCACAACCTGGTGGCAGGGCGCGGCACCGACCGCGACTGGGAGGCGATCGGCAATCTCCTGCAGGACCTGGTCATCGCCTTGGTGGTGGCCTTCTTCCTCAACGGCCCACTGCTCCTCGGGTGGATCGTCGGCATCGGGTGGCTCCTCGCCATCATCGACCGGGTGGCGAAGACCAGCCTCTTCTTCCAGGTGCTCCTGCCCGCCAGGCGCTTCGTCTGGCTGCACCCCACGACCGGCAGCCTCCTGGGCTGGACCGCGGTCCTCGTCCCGGTCCGCCTGGCGTGGCTGGTCCTGGCGGGGCTCTTCGCCCTCGTCGTCCGGCTCCTGCGGCTTCACCCCTACCTCGATCTGTACCTGAGGAAGAAGGGACCGAAGTACGTTTCTCCCGAGATCACGGTCGCTACCTTCCGAAAGGAGGGGTACGTCCCGGAGCTCGAGCCGCACGAGGGCGCGCTGGTGCTCCATCGTCCGATCAAGGCGGTGAACCTGCTCGTCCTCGCGATGCAGGACAAGGGCATCGTCGAGATCGTCTCGCGCAATCCCCTCCAGCTCAGGGTCGTCGATCCGGGCCGCGCCACGACCGCTCCCGAGAAGGTGCTCCTCGAGGCGCTCACCGAGCACGGGACGCTGCGCAAGGACGGCGTCCAGAAGGTGCTCGAGGCGCTTCAGGCCGCGCTTCGCCCGAAGACCTGGAGAGCCGACCCGGAGGCGACGGAGGCCAGCCAGCGCCGGCGAGCGTGGGAAGCCTGGGACGAGCTCGCGCGCACTCCCCCTCCCCTGCGCCCGATCTTCTTCGACCGCCGCTACAGGGACCTGTACCTGAGCGACACCTTCTTCCAGAGCTACGACCAGCACCTGCCGCCCGTTGCCGCGGGCGCCCCGCTCGACTCGCCGCGCGCCGTGCTCGGCGCCGCGCGGGAGATCCCGATGGTCGACGGCTCGCGCGGCCGGGTCCAGGAGATGGCGGAGGGATTGGTGGAGTCGATCGAGCGCGGGGCCTCGGCCACGGTGGATCGCCTCGAGGGCCTGTTCAACTTCGACGGCGATTCGCTCGCCGCCCAGGCCGCCGCGACCGCGGGACGGGAACCGTCGGCCATCGCGCAGTCGATCGCGGTCGGCTACGACGCGTGTCACTCGGCCTGTCACTCGGCCTGCCACACGGCCTGCCACTCCGCGTGTCACTCCGCGTGCCACTCGGCATGCCACGACGCCTGCGCGTGCCACTCGGCGTGCCACTCCGCATGCGTCTCGTCCTGCGCGGGGAGCTTCTGAGATGGTCGCGGAATGGGTCGACGATTTCATCGGAAGAACGCGCTGCGCCGTCTTCGTCCGCCCCGCCGACGGACTGCTCCTCGTCCGTCCCGAGAGGACCATGAGCCTCAACGCCTCCGCGGTCCGGATCCTCGGCGCTCTGTACGCGCCAGGGGCGGGCCCGGCCGAGACGGTGCTGCGCCAGATCGGGCCCGAGCTCGGAGCGCCCCACGATCTGCTCGTGCGTGACACCGAAGCGCTCGTCCGGGCGCTCGCCGCCATCCTCGCCGAGGACTTCCGACCGCGTGAGGCGCTTCGCTTCGCGCCGTTCCATCGCGGCTCGATCGAGTACCCGACGATCGCCGAGATCGCCCTGACCTACCGCTGCCAGAACCGCTGCACCTTCTGCTACGCGGCCAGCCCCTCGCGCGGCGACGAAGGGCCGGTCATGACGACCGGCGAGGTCGTGCGCGTGATGGAGCGCATCTTCCACGAAGGGCACGTCCCCTCGCTCAGCTTCACCGGCGGCGAGGCGACGCTGCGACCCGACCTGTGTGAGCTCGTCCGGCGCGGCAAGGCGCTCGGGTTCCGGATGAACCTCATCACGAACGGGCTTCGCGCCGCCGACCCGGCCTTCGCGCGGCGTCTGGTGGAGGCGGGCATGGACTCGGCGCAGATCTCGCTCGAGGCGGCCGATCCGGCGCTGCACGATCGCATCGTGGGCCGGCAGGGGGCACACGCCCGCACGGTGGCCGCCGTGAGGAACTTCAAGGCGCTCGGGATCCACGTGCACACGAACAGCACGCTGTGCGGCGACAACCTCGATCACGGTCCCCAGATCGTGAAGTTCGCCGCTCGCGACCTGGGCCTGCAGACGCTCTCGATGAACATGCTGATCCGCACCGGCAACGCGCTGGCGCGGGCGGACGTGACGTACACCCAGATCGCCGAGCGGCTGCCGCTCCTGCACGAGACGGCGAAGGAGAACGGGGTTCGCTTCGTCTGGTACTCGCCCATCCCGTACTGCATCTTCAACCCGGTCCTCGCCGAGCTGGGCGGCAAGAGCTGCGCCTGCGTGGACGGGATCCTCTCCGTGGGCCCCCGGGGCGAGGTCCTCCCCTGCTCCTCGTTCGAGGACGGGATCGGCTCCCTCGTCGACGAGCCCTACGACCGCATCCAGAAGCGAGCCGCGGCGCGGTACTGGCGGGAGAAGAAGTTCGTGCCCCCGGTCTGCAAGGGCTGCCCGGACGTGGACGTGTGCGGCGGCGCCTGCCCGCTGTACTGGGATCACGCGGGCTCGTTCGCGGAGCTGCCCCGCGCGGGTGCCGGCGACCCGGAGGCACGGCGGTCATGGGAGCGCGAGCGGCGTCGTGGGGAGAGCTGGGGCGTGCCCTGTCCCGTGGAGGAGCGCTGACCATGGCAGGTCTCGTGGGCTTCCTCAAGTACGTCGACGATCGAAGGGCGGTCGTCTCGCAGATCGAGAAACGCCTGCTCGGCCTGCAGGCGCAGTACGAGAGCTTCTTTCAGGAGGTGGCTCGCGCCCGGGAGACCGAGCTGGGACAGCTCGCCCGGTTGATCTCGTCGCAGCGGGCCTCGCTTCCGCCAGAGATCGACCGGGCCCTTCGCGCGGCCGGAGCCGACGTCGAGCGCGAGTACGACGAGCGGCTCCGCGAGCTCGGCGAGAAGGCAGGGACCGCCGAACGCGCGGCCGACGAGCTCCGACGCGAATCGATCGGGCGGGAGCAGGCCGTCCACGCCAAGAACACCAGCCTCGACTCGCGGGAAGAGGAGCTCAAGGCGCGTAACGCCGAGCTGCTCGACAGGATCCGGCGCTACAACGGGCGCATCAGACAGCTCGGCGGCGGCTTCGGCTTCCTGTCCAACTTCTTCGCCATGAGGGGGCTGCACAAGGAGCGGCGCGCCATCGATCACGAGCAGGCCGACGTGGCAGCGCAGATCGAGCAGCTCAGGGCGGCGTGGGCGAGGGTCGAGGAGGAGCACTCGAGGACCGAGGAGGCGCTGCGCAAGAAGTGGGTCGAGCGCTCGGCCGAGGCCGCAGCCCTGAGGACGAAGCTCGAGTACGTCGAGTCGTCGCGCCAGCGCATCGTGACGCGGTCGACGCTGGAGAGGGTCCTGTTCCAGATCGGCGCCCAGCGGCCACTTGGAGGCCCGCAGGATCCGACGTGCCCCCGATGCGCGCGACCGAACCCCGCCGGGAACCACTTCTGCGCGTACTGCGCGCAGCGCCTCGGCACGGATCGCCCGGACTTCGCGGGTAGCTGGGAGGAGATCGCCGAGATCAACCATCACCATGCCGTCTTCAGCGAGGGCATGCGTGCCTGTCAGGAGATCATCGGGCTCGTGCGCGGCCTCGGGACGGGCCTCGACAACTTCGCCCGCAGCGTCTCGGAGATGTGCGCCACCCAGAGCCGCTATCCGTTGCCGAAGCTCCAGATCGCGGTCCCCGAGGCCTCCGTCGCCTGGGGGCAGAACTTCGACCTCTTCGATCGTACGCTGACCTTGCCGGAGGTCCAGCATCCGCTCGAGCTCGCGCGGCAGGCGCGCGCGTTCATCGACCGGACGTTCACCGAGTCCAGCATCAAGGCGTTCTTCGAGACGATGGGTGAGGAGCTGTCGCGCCAGGCCAAGGCGCAGTGGGGATGAAGATGAAGCGGCTCTTTGCGATGATGCTTGTCGGGCTCGGCGTCCTCCTGGTCGCGCTTGGGCTCTTGTTCATCGTCGGCGCCGCCGGCAAGGCATCGCGGCTCGTCGTCGCCACAGCCGGCCTCGCGGTCGGCTCGGTCGCGATCGCCGCGGGCGTGATCCTTCACCGGCGGGCCGACAGGGAGACGCCCGACCGGATCGCCAACGAGATCCTCGAGCTCGCCCGGCAGAGGGACGGCGAGCTCTCCTGGTCCGACGTGGCGGCGGCCCTGGGGCCCCGCACGAATCTGGCGGAGCCCGTGGTCGACGAGCTCGTCCGGCGGGGCAACTGCAAGCGGACGGATCGGGAAGGCAAGCGCTTCCTCGTCTTCGATGGCCTGCAGCCGCGCCTGATGATCCGCCGCTGCAAGTTCTGCAAGACCGAGGCGCCGATCGGAGATCCGCGCGAACAGTGCTCGAACTGCGGCGGCCCGCTCGAGACGGTACGTCAGGCCCGGGGCGCGTCCAGAAGCGACCTGTACGGGATGGATGGATAGGATGAGCGTCGCCTTCGCCTCCGCCTTCTCGTTCCTCCTGCCTTACGTGCTTCCCGGCCGTGAAGGGCGCGTCGTCATCACGTCCTTTCATGGCCGTGGCTATCGCGGCAGCCCGCGGGCGCTGTTCGAGCACCTGATCGCGACAGGGAGGCTCGACCCCATCTGGCTCGCGACGGAGCCCGCGATCGTCCGCGACCTGCAGGGCAAGTTCGGCGCGGAGCGCGCGGCGCTGGCCCACTCGGCTCGTGGCGTCCTCGCGCTCGCGACCGCGAGGGCGATCGTGATCAGCCATGGCACGAGCGACCTTCCCTGGCTGCACCTGCACTCGAAGGCAGCCCTGGTCCAGACGTTCCATGGGCTGCCGACCAAGGGCGGCGAGCTACTGGGGCCCAGGCCGAAGCTGGCGAGCCGCCTCGCGTACTGGCGCCGCTTCCGCGGCATCGATCACTTCGTTTCGTCGTCTCCGCTCGTGTCGCGCATCTTCGGGGCCAGGTTCGGGCTTCCCCCGTGGGTTTTCCTCGAGATCGGCTATCCGAGCCACGACGGGCTGCTCCGGCGCCCGCCCGAGAGGGTGGACACCAGTTCCCTGTGGCCCGACGCGCCGCGGCACAGCCGCCTGATCCTCTGGGCGCCGACCTTCCGCACGCGGAGCCTGACTCGGTTCTTGCCGTTCGAGGACTTCGATGCGGCGGCGCTGTCGGCGTTCCTAGAGGAGATCGACGCCCTGCTCTGCCTCCGACCGCACCCGAACGACCAGCTCGACCTCGAGCCGGTCCGGCTTCTGAGCCCGCGAATCGTCGTCGCCGATCACGGGACCCTCGAGGACGTTCAGCCTCTCTTGCCGGCCTGCGACGTCGTGGTGACCGACTACAGCGGCACCTACCTCGAGGCCCTGCTCGTCGACGTGCCCGTCGTGTTCGTTCCGTACGACCGGGACAGCTACGAGCGCGACCTCCCGCTCGATTACGACGCAACGACCCCCGGACCGAAGGTCGCGACCCAGGCCGAGCTCCTGGACGCGTGCCGCCGCGCCCTCGCCGATCCCGCCGAGCACCGCGCGGCGCGCGCGACGATCCGCCGGCTGTACTTCCGCCACGACGACGCGGGAGCGACGGAGCGCCTCGCCGACTTCATCGCGACGATCGCCGGCGATACAGGAAGAAGCGATGCTCCTTCGAGCCCCGCGAGCCCCGAAGGTGCGCGTCGGTCCGGGCCCATCAGCCGTCACCGTCGGCCCTGATGCGCCCACCGGCCAGAGTAATCGTCGCGGATCACCCCTTCGAATCAGCTACGTGCGGTGCACCTACCTGCTCGCCGAGGCACGCCAGGCGCACGAGCGCCTCGAAAGCCGCGAGCAGTTCGGCAAGGTCGTGCTCATGCCTCGAATCAGGGCTCCGTCGGCTCGAGCCGGAACGTCACCTTCGTGTGCTGACCGTCGCGGATCGTCACGCGGCGCGTGACCTACGGTGGCAGATCGATGGAGTAGATTTGAAGGCGATCGTCCGCCTCGGGAGCGCGGTACCGGAAGAACACGGTCCGCTCCCAGATCCTCGGCCGCGACTGGTTGCCCAGCAGCGTCACCACCGGCCGCTCGTCCCCGGTCGACAGGTCCTTGGCGTAGATGTCGATGTTCTGCCTCTGGCCGCCGAGGCAGTCCTGCTTGGAATCGGCGCGCACATCCTCCCACACCACGAGATCGCCGTAGACGTCGGGCCAGCACTGGTCGCCGTCGTGGTCGGTCACGATGAAGTGATCGTCGGTTGCGAGATCCACTCCGTGGATGTCCAGCTCGTACTCGGGCCTGTCCCCCTGGTAGGTGAACACGACTCGGTCTCCCTGGATCGCCGGGTGGAACTGTTCGTGACCATCGGCCCACACTCGTCTGGGCTCGCCGTCGGGCAGATCGAGGACATGGGTTCCGTAGGGTCCGTCCGCCCAGCCCACGAACGCCACACGGTCGTCCGAAATCCTGGTCATTCCGACGCAACAGGAATACATCGTGAGCTGCGTCTCGACGCCGGTCATGAGGTCGTAGGAGAAGACGTCTTGTTGTCCGGATCCCTCTCGCTCGTCGTACCAGACGATGGTGGTTCCGTCGACGTCGACGTCACGCGCGACATCGAGCCACGCGTCTCCTGGCGACCGAAACTCGCCAAGCTGTCGCCGGCAGTGTGTTTCCGCGTCGACGCGCCAGAGGCGCCCCCCTCGCGAGCCATCGGTCACGTAGGTCGAGTACACGATTGTCGTCCCGATGACGGCAATCGGGCCGCCGAAACTGACGGGCCGCTCGCCTGCCGGATTCTCGATGGAGAACCCAATCTCGCGGCCGCTCTCGAGATCCACGAAGCCCACGGTCACATCGTCGCTGCTGGTGTAGGCGAGGCTGCGTTCGTTCACGTCGTAGGTGACCACGCTGCGCGCGTCCCAGGTGATCTGGCGGCAGCCCTTCCCGCAAGGCGCACCTTCATCATCATGAGGGATCTCGAACCACTCGGCCGGCGTCTCTCCGTCCGGGCAGGTTGTCGGCCCTGTGTCGGCGGCGGAATCGGCGCGCGCGTCGCGCGCCGCGTCCTCGACAGCGCGCTCGACCTCGGCGTCGCGCGCGGCGTCCAGCCCGGAATCCGGAGAGGCGTCTACTTCGCCGCCAGCCTCGCATCCACAGCCGCTCCCGCACCCGCAGATCGACAGGAAGAGCGCCATCGTCACGAGCCTCCTCACCGCGCGACCTCCGCGATCTGCAGGCTCCGTCCCGCGCTGCGGACCGCGAAGCCCGGTACGAACGCTGCGCCACGGACCCACTCCTGCACGTCGTGCCCGCCGAGCAGCACCGGCGCGGCTGGAGACGATAGATCAGCGGCGTACGTCTCGCCCGAGTGCTTGACGCCGTACGCGATCGCGCCGCGCATTCGCAGGGCCTCGGTGCCGCCCCCGACACGTAGGCGGCCCACCACGGCCGGCACGGCCGGGTCCTCGAGCGAGACGACGAAGAGGTCGGCGCCGCCGGCCACGACGGCTCGAGTGCCTTCGACTGCGATCGCTGCCGCGGCCGCATTCGGAAGATCGACGAGCCCCACGATCTCGAGCGCGGCGGTCGAGGGATCGAGGACCAGCAAGCGGCGCCCTACGACCGCCAGAAGCCGCGTGCCGCCCGCCGCCAGTCCGCGAACGCTCCCGCCCAGGTCGCGCCGTCCCTCGGGTTGCAGGGTCCCCCGCGCAAGAGAGAAGACCTCCACTCCGCGCGGAGTAGCCACGAAGGCGCGCTGGCTCCGAAGCGCGAGCCCAGAGGGCCGAGAGGTCAGCGATCCCAGACCTGTACGGACGGGCGATGCACCCGGGACCAGCTCCAACCGCTCCAGCATCCGGCCCGACGCGTGGACGACCGTCGAGCCGCGCGCCGCGACCAGCGCGCCGTGCGAGCTGGCACGCTCATGCAGCGCGAGGAGCTCCACCTCGATCCCCGGGCAGGCCAGGCTGCCCGTTCCGGGATCGCAGCCGAGGGTCGATGGCTCGGAATACCACCGGGGCGAGGCCGCGCAGGTCAGACCCACGCCGGCGTCCGCGGCGCCATCGCCATCGCAGTCGCTCGCTCGCGGCGATGCCGTCCACTCCGAGTAGGAGATCCAACCCGGCGGGCGCCCGGCACGCACCAGGTCGAACATCCACAGCGGCTCCGGTCGGGGCTCGAATCCCACGGCCGGGACGAGGACCGCCGTGGCGGCACCCTGGACCGGCACCAGGAAGCCAGTGCCAGGCAGAGGACAGGGTCCGCCTGAGCACGAAGGAGCGATCCGCGTCCAACGCCTCGTGCCGAGGTCCAGACGCCACAGGTCGTTCTCAGGGCCCGAGGGGCCCTCGCCGCCGAAGAGGAGGAGAGACCATCCGTCAGGAGCGACCGCGAGCGCCGATCCCGAGCGTGGACCCGGGGACTCGGCGCCGCTCTCCAGCGCGACCGGCCTCAGCGTCGCATTGACGAGGTCCAGCTCGCGCAGGTCGTCGCGCAGCGCTCCGGAGATGTCTCGCCCGCCGTAGAGCCACACCGAGCTCCCGCTCTGCGCGTGCGCCATGAAGGCACGCCGCCCGGGAGCCGGGTCCGACACGGCCGTCGAGACCGCGGTCCAGCTCCACTCGGCGCTCGCGAGGTCGTAGCGCCAGAGGTCGTCGGCGGCGGGAGAGTCCCCTCCAATGCCTCCGTAGAGCGCCAGTGCGCCGGATGCGCGGTCGTGCGCGAGGACCGCCCCGGTGCGGCCCGGCGGAACCGGTCCGGACGAGCCCATCCTCTCCCAGACGAGACGCCGCTCCCCCGGGTCGCTCCACGCCTCGGTCTCGGCCCGGAAGAGCTCGTTCGTCGCTGCACCGGTCTCGTCGATGCCGCCGAAGATCCAGACGCTCGCATCGCGCTCCTCTGGAACGGGGCAGGGCGAGATGTCGCACGGCAGCGGCGGCGGCGCCTGCCCTGGAACGATCGCGACAGTCCCGCCCGTGACTCTGGGTTCATCCGAGGTCGACCGTCCCGAGCTCGGGACGAAGGCCGCGACGCCGAGGGTCTCGGGATCGAGGAGACCCAGGGCGATGCCCTGGATCGGGTCGTATGGCCCCGCACCCGCGAAGCGGAAGGGAGAGCCGGGAGGAAGCTGGACGCGAGGGTCGATCCCCACGATCCAGGGCAGGAACCGCTCGTTGAAGAATCGACCCGCGCAGGCGAGGCAGTCGGCTTCCGGGACGAAGGGCACCTCGGGCGCGTAGAGCTCCTCGCGAGGCGGCGGCAGGAGGGCGAAGGAGAGCGACTGCCGGTTCTTCGTGTAGAAGTTGTGCCTGTCGATGGGCCAGCCCGTGGGCCAGGTCGCGTCGTCGACGAGGGGCCTTGCCCACAGGATGAACCCCTGCTCACTCAGGTTCCGGCAGGCGGTTGCGTGATCTCCAGTCGGGCAGAGCTCGTCGCGCCAGTCCCAGGACGCGTGGCCTCCCGAGCCTCGGCCTCGCCCGCTCCTCTCGAAGACGACGCCGGGGATCGGCTCCCGGATCGTGTCCCCATCTAGCTTGCGGAGGATCTCGAACCACCCCGTGCCAAAGTCGTCGTTACCGGCCAACAGCACGTTTCGGGGGCATTCCTCCTCGCAGTCGCCCTCGCCCTCGCCCGGACAGGCGCAGTAGGCCACCTGGACCTCCTCCTCGATCGAATCCGCGGCGTAGTGGTCTGCCGTCCGGAGGTCCATGTCCCCTCCCAGGCTGTCGAACGAGAGGTACGCCGTGCGCCCCACCTCGACGCGGCCCGGATCAGCCTCCGCCACCGATCGCGTGAGCGCGAAGCCGTAGCGCGAGTAGTGCCATGCCACGCACGGGTCTGGATCGCAGGCATCGCCTCCCAGATCGTCCGGCTCGTCGAGCTGCTCCGCCTCGAGGTCGCAGTTCGCCTGGTCCGGGTTCCAGACGTCGGTGCAGTTGTCGCACGCGTCTCCCACCCCGTCGATGAGATCGATCTCGCTCTCCTCCTGGTCGGGGTTGAAGCTCTCGGGGCAGTTGTCGCACGCGTCGCCGGCGGTGTCCCCATCCTGGTCCTCCTGCGCCAAGTTGGCGGCGAACGGGCAGTTGTCGCAGGCGTCGCCGACACCGTCCATATCCCCGTCGTTCTGATCGGGGTTCCGCAGCCCTGGGCAGTTGTCGCAAGGGTCACCCGCGAGGTCGCCGTCCGCGTCCTCCATGAGCTCCTCGGCGATGCACAGCCTGTCGTCCTCGGTGTCCGCGACGTAGTCGCAGTCGAGATCGTCGAGCAGTGGCTGCTGGCTCCAGCGACTCAGGTTCGATGCCGTGTCGTCCCCGCACTCACCGCAGAGATCCTCGGCCCCGGGCGGACAGAACGGGGCTTCACCGAACAACGACTCCGTATCGAACTCGGGTAGGAGCTCGCTCAGATCGCCGAGCCGTCGGTGCTCGGGCTCCCCCACGTTGTGGTCGCCAGCAAACGCGAACGCGCCCAGGTCGGTACGCAATCGTCCGAACAGCGAGGGCGCCAGGTAGGTCCCGTTTCCGGCGACCTGATCGTTGCAGATGCCGAAGTCCGAATACCCGGCCGCGGAGCCGTTGCCGTCGCAGTCATCCTGCTCGTCCTCCGCCGGCAGCGTCGAATTCTCGATGCTGCGAAGGACCGGCGGCCAGTCCGCGAAGTAGAAGTGGTGCTTGCCCTCGGACAGGAAGACGTGAAGGTGGCCTCCCTCGCCCTCGCCGTGTCTCGAGATAGCCTCCCCGACCGACCCCGCCAAGAGCTGCCGTGCCGACCCTTCGATCCCCGCCGTGCTAGACTGCGTCTCGAATGGACTTCGGTCTGCTTGGTCCCGAACAGCCCCGGCGAATCAGGCGGGAGGAATACGACCGCATGGTCTCGATGGGTCTGTTCGACGACGAGCGCGTCGAGCTTCTGCACGGGGTGATCGTCTCCATGTGCCCGAACGACCCACCGCACTCGTCGCCGGTTCAGGATCTGACCATGCTGATCGTGCCGGCCCTCGTCGGCCGGGCCATCGTCAGGGTGCAGCAGCCGATCATCGCGTTCGACGACTCGGAGCCCGAGCCCGACATCGCCGTGGTTCCACTAGGCGACTATCACGACGCTCACCCGGCGCAGGCACACTTGGTCATCGAGGTCGCCGACTCATCGCTGCGAAAGGACAGACTCGTCAAGGCTCCCCTGTACGCGCGATCGGGTTTCCTGGAGTACTGGCTGGTCTCGGTCAGAGACGGCGTCGTCGAGGTCTACCGCGAAGCCGACGGGAGCGACTGGAGAAGCGTCACGCGACACGGACGTGACGAGACGTTGCACCCCATCGCGTTCCCCGATGTGGCGCTCCGGATCGCCTCGTTCCTCGCCTGAGCAAGCGAGGTTCGCGGTCGATGGTCGCGGTCCCGGCCCCACCAGGGCTGGGTTGGCCCCGCCGACTTCATCGCGACGATCGCCGGCGATACAGGAAGAAGCGATGCTCCTTCGAGCCCCGCGAGCGCCGCAGATCGGCGCACCTGATCGCGAGCGGTGAGAGCCACAGCTCGGTCCGAGCGAGCGCCTCGAGCAGGGCGCGGGGAAGGCGGCCGCGCAGGGTCCAGAAGAGCGGGGTCGTGTAGCTGCGCCACGAGTCGGCGAGCGTCCAGCCGTGCCGCGCCATCGCCTCCTCGTACCACGCGACCGGGCGGTAGATCGCGGGGTCGTCGCCCTCGAACAGCTCGGAGCGGCGGAACGTCCGACCGATCAAGCTGACCGAGTCGCGCGACAGGAGGATCGCGTCGGGCGCCGCGAGCCCGTCGAGACGGCGCAATCCCGCCTCGACGTGCTCGTCGTCGATGTAGTGCAAGCAGGAGCCGAGGTAGACGAGGTCGAACGAGCCGTCGCACGCGATCTCGTGGAAGGCAGCCACCTGCAGCGTCACGTTGCCGAGCCCCGCCGACGCGACGCGGTCTCGCGCGCGCTGCACCATCGCGGCGGAGATGTCGGTGGCCAGCACCTCTTCGCAGCGGGCCGCCAGCTCGACCGTCCAGCGCCCGCCGCCGCAGCCGACCTCGAGGGCTCGACGCGCGCGCAGGACCTCCGGCGCTCGCCGGTACAGGACGCGCTTCTCGACGCGATCGCGGTACAGCGCGATCTGCTCGTCGCGCTCCAGAAGGCCGTGCAGCGAGCCGTGAGCATCCTGCGCCGCGATGCCGTCCCAGTACTCGCGCGACTGCAGGTCCTGCCGGTCGCCGGCCTGGGTCATCAGACCCTCGTCGTCAGGAACTCGAACTGGCCCGAGAAGCTCCGTGGGTCGAAGACGCGGTTCTTCACTCCCACGATCCGGCAGTTCGAGATGAAGTCGTGCGCGAAGTCGGTGAACTCGTTCTCGCGTCGCGAAGGGATGGGCAGGAGCCGCACGCCCAGCGGCTTTCTCAGCGCGCAGGACATCGCGGCGACGTCCAGGATGATCGAGGCGATCTCCTCCTCGTACGTGTCGCCGGGGATGGGCACCATGTCCAGCCCGCACCCGCAGACGGAGGCGAACGAGATCAAGGAGTCGATGCCCAGCGTCCTGAGATCGCTGTGCTCGGCGATGCGGGGATCCTCGAGGAGCGACGCCATGACGCCGTTGAAGCCCACGGTCCGGATCCCGCTCCGCCCGACCGCGGCTCGAAGGACGTCGGTCAGAAACGCGGTCAGAAAGAGCGTTCCGCTAGAGCCGTACCCCTGAGCCCCCAGGGTCTCGAGCACGCGAGCGACGCTGCCGTGCTCGTCCGGGTACGGCGCGAGCGAGACGTCCGTGCCAAGGTAACCGATCCCACTCAGGCGCTCCACTCCCAGCGCCACCCTCTCGACCTCGCGGAGCGACGGAACGAGCGCTTCCAGAAGGCGCTCTCTGGTCGCGGCGAGGTCCATTCCCTTGCACGCGCTCGCGACCTCCTGCATCAGCGCCGGCTGCTCCAGCGCGACGGAGAAGCCGTCCGCCCCGTCGTGCATGCTGAACGGGAAGAACGGCGTGTTGGCCACGCCGTTGCAGGTCGCCCCCACGCGGAAGTTGTCGTACCCGTTGCGCGACAGCCGCGAGACGCTCCGGATGAAGCGCGCGGCGTGCAGGATCCCTCGCCGCTCGATCCTCCCGCCCACGGCCACGACGAAGTTCACGAACGCCATGGGATAGCGCTGCACGACCTCGAGCGCCGCGTCGAAGTGTGGCTCGATGGCGCCGTCGACGAAGGTCGTGAAGGGGACGTCGAACCAGCGCACGTCGCTCGAAGCGGCGACGTCGCGGAGCCAGGCGACCAGGGCGTTCAGGTTCTGCAGGCTGAAGCGCGGCCGGGCGTTCACGAGCGGCAGGACGATCCGTCGCGAGCGCAGCGTCCATCCCTCGCCAAGGACCACGTCGCCCACCGCCCGCCAGAACAGACCGATCCGCTCCTCGAGCGCGCGCTTGTCGCGTCCCTCGGGATCGATGCCCAGCGTGAAGGCCCGGATGGTGCCTGATCCGGTCACGGTCACGGGCCGGTCTTGCCCTCGCGGCTCGCGCGGACGAGGCGCAGGTAGTCGTCGGGCGTGTTGATCTCGTCCACACGGTGCGGCGCGGAGTCGACCGCCCGGAGCTCGAACTCGCCCACCGGGAGGTTCATGCCGGCGAAGACGTTCCCGTGCTCGAGGCACCTCTGCCTCCATGCCTCGAGGAGCCCGGGCGTCGACACCGAGAAGACGCCAATCGCCTCGGGATCCTTCTCGCTCTCGAGCGCCCCCTGGTACATGCGGCCGATCCATCCTTCGGCGGACACCGAGCAGTGGATCGAGCTCATCGTCCGGTTCTCGCGGCGCTCGGTCAGCACGCAGTCGGGACCCGCTTCCCGGAGCTTCGCGACGACCTGCTCGTCGAGGAATAGATCCGACGACAGCACGATGCAGGGCTCGCGATCCAGGGCCAGCGCGAGGCTGTAGGCGTTGTTCGTCATCCGCCAGTCGCGATTGTAGACGTACTCCACCTGCGGATACAGGTGCATGAGCTCGACGGCGCGGTAGCCCACGACCACCGTCAGTCTCATCTCGGCGAACAGGCGCAGGTACTGGTCCATCACGCACTCGCCGGTCCGCGGGTGCCGGATCAGGAGCTTCTGGAAGCCGTCGAGCCCGAGCCCCTCTCCGGCCGCCAGGACGATGAGCCTCATGCGCGTCGAAGCTCCGCCAGCGGGATGGCGAGCGCCTCGACGTCGCGCGGGAACCGGTGCTTCGCCGTCTTGTAGGGGTAGATGTCGCCACGGAGCGCCTTCGCGATGACCAGCTCGCGGGTGACCTCGTGGTTGGAGCGGAGGCTCCACACCTCGACCTCGTCGTAGTCGAACATCTGGCAGGGCACGAGCCTCATCCCGAGGCTCCGCGCCGCCTCCAGCCTGTGCTGGCCGTCGAGCACCAGGAGGTGCGTGCGCTCGATGCAGAGCGGGCGCTTCCAGACGCCGTCCTTCTGGATCGTCTTCCTGATGTTCTGGGCGCGCCGCTGGCTGTAGCCCTCGATGTGGCGAAGCCGGTCAACCTCGATGAGCTCCATCATCCAACCTCCTGACGAGGTCCCGGTACTCCTCGGGAGTGTTCGTCGAGCAGGCGCCCGAGGCGCCGAGGTCACGGTCGAAGCATTCGAGCCGCCCCAGGTTCTCGATCCAGGGGACGAGCCAGTACTGCCGCGTGCTGCGGTCGCGCGCCTCGAGAAGGAGGCGCCGATAGTCTGCGACCTCGCGCGGGCCCACTCGCGTGACCCCGACGAGCTTGCGGTGACGCGCGAGCGACTCGTCCCATTCCTGGACGATCCGCAGGTCGAGGACCCGGCCCTCCGGATCCGGGAGAAGGACACCGCCCCTCTGGCCGGGAACGAAGGGGCCGCGCGTGTACCAGACGGAGCGCTCTTCGTCGCGCGGATCGAACAGATCGCCGATCCGGGCGTCGTCGATCCAGATGTCCGACTCGACCACCAGGAACGGCGAATCGTCGCGCTCGAGCGCGAGAGCGAGCGAGTGGATGTTGACGTCTTCGGAGTACCGCTCGTTGCGCAAGAAGCGCACGCGGCCCCCGATTGCGCCCTCGACAGCGGCGCGCACGGGGTCCTCGCGATACCCGACAACGACGGTGACGTCGAGCACCCCCCGTCCGAGGAGCTGGCGAACCAGCCGCACCAGGAAGGGCTCGCCGCCGACGGGCAGGAGGCACTTCGGCACGTCCTGACCGAGACCCGCCATCCGCTTGCCCATGCCGGCCGCGAGCAGGATGGCGCGCATGCCGGGATCGTCCAGACGCCGGACCGCTTGTCAAGCTCTGCTGTGGCGCTCCGACCACAGTGTGACGCGCGAGCCCGGATTGACTTCCGCCGAGGCCTGCCCCTATACCCGCGGCCCATGAGTGGCAAGACCGCGCTCGTGACCGGGGCATCGGGCTTCATCGGATCGAACTTGTGCAAGAGGCTGGCCTCGGAGGGCTGGAACGTGCGGGGCTTGATCCGCAAGACCTCCTCGCGCGAGTTCCTCGACGGCCTCGACGTGACGCTGTGCGAGGGCACGGTCGGAGATCCCGGGTCCCTCGCCGCGGCGGCGGACGGAGCGGACATGGTCTTTCACCTGGCCGCGCGGCCGCCGGACTGGGGCTCGCTCGAGGTCTTCCGCAAGGACAACGTCGAGGGCACGAGGAACGTGCTCGAGGCATGTGTCGCGAAGGGCGTGCGGCGCGTCTTTCACATGAGCTCGCTGTCGGTACATCCCTTCAGCGGTCACGTCGACACGGGCGAGGACGCTCCCTTCGTCACGCCCGAGTACGTGGGCCGGGCCGCGACGTTCGGCTACTGTCAGGCGAAGGCGGAAGCCGAGACACTCGCGTTCGATTTCGCACGCGAGCGCGGCCTGGAGCTCTCGGCGGCGCGGACGGGGATGGCCTACGGCCCGAACGACCACGGGATCTTCTATCAGCTCGCCGAGGGAATCCGGAAGGGTCTCTACTCGCACGTGGGCGGCGGCAACACGTACATGCCCTGGTGCTACGTCGAGAACCTGCTCGATGGCATCGTTCTCGCATCGACCCTGCCGGGCGCGATCGGTCGCGTCTACAACGTCGTTGACGACGGGAAGGTGACGATGCGCGATTTCGTCGAGAAGACCTGCGACGCCCTCGGCTGGAAGCGGCCGCGGTTCAGCGTCCCGCTCGCCTTCGCGCGCTTCACGGGGGCAGCGCTCGAGGATCTCTATCTCCTCTTCGGCGCGAAGAAGGGGCCGCCCATCACGCGCTACCGGATCGCCTACGTCGCCAAGCACCTTCACTTCTCGAACGAACGGGTGAAGCGCGAGCTGGGCTGGGAGCCGAGGGTGTCCCTCGAGGAGGGCCTCGAGCGCACCGCGGCCTGGTACCTGCGTTACACCGGAAAGGCAGCCGCATGAGCCCGATGAAGCCCTGCAAGCCCTCGACCGCCTCGGGGAAGCTCGCCGTCCTGACGCCCGGGCTGGGCGCGGTGTCCACGACCTTCATGGCCGGCGTGATGATGTGCCGCCGGGGGGTGTCCGAGCCCCTGGGATCGCTCACGCAGCTCGGCACGATTCGCCTGGGCAAGCGCAGCGAGGGGCGCTCCCCGAAGATCCACGAGCTCGTGCCTCTCGCCCGTCTCGAGGACCTGTGCTTCGGCGCGTGGGACATCTTCGAGGACGACGCCTACCAGTCTGCGAAGCACGCGGAGGTCCTGACCCCCGAGCACCTCGCGCTCGTCAAGGACGAGCTCGAGAAGGTCGAGCCCATGCCCGCCGTGTTCTCGGCGGACTACGTCAAGCGGCTCGACGGCAAGCACGTCAAGAACGGCAACTCGAAGATGGATCTGGCGCGCGCGCTCGAGGACGACATCGCGAGGTTCATCAAGTCGAGCGGCGCGGCACGCGGCGTGATGGTCTGGTGCGGCTCGACCGAGGTGTACCTGCAGCAGGGCGACGTCCATTCGTCCCTCGCGAAGTTCGAGAAGGGCCTCGCCGCGAACGATCCCGGCATCGCGCCCTCGATGATCTACGCCTACGCCGCGCTGCGCTCGGGCCTGCCCTTCGCGAACGGCGCGCCGAACCTCACGGTCGACATCCCCGCGCTCCAGGAGCTCGCGAAGGAGCGCCACCTGCCGATCGCCGGCAAGGACTTCAAGACCGGCCAGACCCTGATGAAGACGGTCATCGCGCCGGCGCTCAAGGCGCGCATGCTGGGTCTGCGCGGCTGGTTCTCGACGAACATCCTGGGAAACCGCGACGGCGAGGTGCTCGACGACCCCGAGTCGTTCAAGTCCAAGGAGGTCTCGAAGCTCGGCGTCCTCGAGTACATCCTGCAGCCGCACCTGTACCCGAAGCTCTACGGCAAGCTCTTCCACAAGGTTCGCATCGAGTACTACCCGCCCCGCGGCGACCAGAAGGAGGGCTGGGACAACCTCGACCTCATCGGGTGGCTCGGCTACCCGATGCAGATGAAGATCGACTTCCTCTGCCGCGACTCGATCCTCGCCGCCCCGATCGTCCTCGACCTCGCCCTGTTCATGGACCTCGCGGCTCGCGCGAAGATGTCCGGCATCCAGGAGTGGCTGTCGTTCTACTTCAAGAGCCCGATGACCGCGCCGTCCCTGTACCCCGAGCACGACCTCTTCATCCAGCAGATGAAGCTCAAGAACACCCTGCGCCACATCGCCGGCGAGGAGCTCATCACCCACCTCGGCCTCGACTACTACGAGTGAGCGACCTCAGCGGGCGCACACCGGTTGGCGGTTGCCCGCCGGGGCGTCGCCGGCACCGGTTGGCGAGCAACCAGAGAACGAAGGCCGATTCACTCGGCCGTAGTGAGCGCTCGTACCGAGCATCGCAGCGGGGGGCCCGCGGGGGGGCGCAGCCCACCCGCGCTCGATGGCGAGCTCATCACCCACCTCGGCCTCGACTACTACGAGTGAGATCGCAGCTTCTCGAGGACGAGCGCGGCGAGGGCGGCCACGACGCCGGCGAGCATCATCGCGAAGGCGGCGGCGGGAAGATCGAGGACGAGGAGCACGAGCAGGATCAGCGTGTACAGGTCGCGCTTGCCCGCGTAGGCGATCGCGAGGACGACCGCGCGCGAGAGCCTCCCGCTCGGAGGGACCCACGGGTTCTGATTGTGGGACGCGTGACCGGCGCGCAGGAGGTCGCGGTACAGCAGGGCATCGAGGGCGATCCAGCTCGCGGCGCCCACGACCGTCGAGGCGAGGGCCCAGGGTGCGCCGCGCAAGTGGCACGCGTGGCCGACACCAGCGAAGAAGGCGATGCTCGTGACGTCGTCGCAGACGGTGTCGAACCACTCGCCCGACTTGCTCATGCAGAGCTTGAGCCGCGCGATCTCGCCGTCCACGCCGTCGATCACGGAGGCTGACTGCAGGATGACACCCGCGGCGACCATCCAGGCCCACACGCCCGTGGCAGCGAGCGCCGCGGCGACGAGCCCGAGGATCATCGCGATCGCGCTCACCTGGTTCGGAGTGACGGGCGTGTGAACGAGGGCCCTGCTCATCCAGGACGAGATCCTCCGGTTCAGGTAGTAGGCGACGATACCGTCGGCGTCGTGGCCGAGGGGCTTCTTCAGGCCCGCGAAGAGCCGGCGGTGCGCGGCGCGCCGCTCCTCGTCGGATCGGATCCGAAGAGCGGGCGTGTGGGCGGACACCGGCAACGCGCGACCAGCGCCAGTAGCCAGGAGGTCCCGGGCGGCGGCGTCGAGGGACAGGTCGCGCCGGCGCTCGAGGACCTCCGTGGAGCAGCCGATGACCGAGACCGGGCTTGTGTCCGATTCGACCGCGACCAGGCAGTCATCGCCATCCCGAGCACCCAGCGGGAGCAGGGCAGGCGAGAGCACGCGGTCCGCGCACGCCGCCGAGAATCGTGGCTCGAGCGCGTCCTTCGCCCCGACGAGCGCTTCGACGCTGCGCGCGAAGGGCAGCTCGCAGGCGCGCCACTCGACGGGAACGCGGAGCCATCGGTCGCGAAGCGCTGCCTCGCGCAGCCGGTCGGGCCCGACGACCAGGACTCGATCGGCACCCGCGATCTGGGCGGCACGAATGGCGCGCCCGAGGAGGCTCAACCCGCCCACGAGGACGTCGGCGATCAGGCGGTCCTCGCCGCCGACCAGGATCGTGTCCGTCCCCGCGACGATCACCACCTGCATCGCGTTTTCGGATATCACGCCGGCTCGGCGCGGGGCAATCCTGGGTTTTCTAAGGCCCGGGAGTCCCAGCGAAGTGATCTGCCGGGTAGGGCGTCGCGTTCTCGCGCAGCTCCACCTCTCGGTCCTGCCAGCCGCCGGGCACGCGCTGCGCGAACAGGGCGACGCCGATCACGCCCACGTTGCGGGCTGAGCCCGTGGTCCTGGCAGCATAGGACTCGCCCACGCCGCCGAACCGGAACGCCGCGACGGCGTCGATGCTCGTCCGGAAGCCCTCGATCGTCAGGGTCTGCCAACCCCCGACGATGTAGCCCCTCTTGCTGGTGGAGGCGTCGAGCCCGTCCACCACGTCGAGGCCGTCGACCGACGCGACGATCTCGATGTTCCCCGGCGAGGCGTTGGTGATGCGGATCGAGTAGCTCGCTCCTGCCGCGCCGGCCACGACGACTCTGCCGCCGACGCGGTAGGCCGGCAGCGGCCGGCCGCGCTCATCGATGATCGCGACGGTGATCCCCGACCCCGGCCCGAGGGAGACCGGCCCCACCGGCGCGCCACGAGCGGCACCGTGGCTCAACATCCGTTCGACGCCGGACCAGTCGTCGTAGTGGAAGGTCGCGACGGCGAACGGCGCGTCGGAGGCCCGCTCGAAGAAGACCCGCCGGGCGGGCGAGACCCGCGCCTCGCCCCACGAGGTCGCGAGCCCAGGGCGCACCGTCTCGTCCGCCAGCCGGGAGTCGCCGGACGGTGCGCTCCCGGGAGCGGGCTCCGCGGCTGGCTCGACCGGTCGCACGGGAGGCTCCGCCGGCATTCTTCGCGCCCGCTCCTCGAGATCGGGCAGCGCCCGGCGATCTCGGCCGCTCCGCGGAGGAGCGCTCGTCGCTGCAACACCTCCGGACGCGGCCGGGCGGGCGGCCCTGACCCTCGGCGGCCGAAGCGCGGGGACGGGGGCGGTCGACTGGCGCGCGGGCCGCTGGCCACCCGGCCCTTCCCACCCATCAGAGCTCGTCCCCGGAGCCCCGTCCAGCCGGTGAGCCGGCCCGAGAGCATCCCCATCCGGGGCGGGGGCGGGTGGCGGCAGGGGCGGCCCGGCCCGGACGGAGGTGTCGAAGGAGCCCTCCTCCTCCAGCGGCTCGAGCCGGCCGGCACCCGGGGCGCGCTCCTCGGCGAGCTCCGAACCGGAGACCTCGGCGGTCGAGACGGTCTGTGCCCCATGGACCTCGGGACGGCCGCCGCCGCAGCCTCCCACAGCTAGGACTGCCGCCAGAACCACGAGCCTGCGCATCGCCGTCCTCCTCGAACGACCCTTTGACGAATGAGAACGCGGACGGAGCTAAGAAACGGGCTCGGGAGCGCCTCGGGGCCGCCTCGGCGGCCCCGAGGCGCCTGCGTGCCATGGCATGCCGGGTCCGGCGGCCGCCCCATGGCGGCCGCCGGACCTCCCAAGCCCGTTCGTGAACTTGTTAACCCCGTCCCCAGCGTGCTAACGCCCGGGCATGCGCGGGTTTCTGGTGTTCGTCGCGCTGGTGGCCGGCTGCGGCCGGCCCGACGCCCGCTCGAGGGCGACCGCGCCCCGCGAGGAGCAACCCCGCCCGTCGGAGCCCGCCCCGGGCCCTGCCGACGAGCTCGTCACGATCCCGGCGGGCACGATGCATGCGGGCAGCACGCCGGGGCAGCCAGGTCGCGTGCCGTCCGTCGAGATGGACGGGATCGAGATCGCGATGGAGGAGCTCTCGATCGAGCGCGACGTGCGACCCCAGCGCGGGCTCACCCGGGAGCAGGCCGCCAGGATCTGCGCGTCCGAGGAGCGGCGCCTTTGCACCGAGCTCGAGTGGGAATGGGCATGCGAGGGCAGGGGCCACCGTGACCACGCGCTGTCGCCGACGCCCACCGGAATCAGGTCGATGGGCCTCGGCCGCGAGTGGACCTCGAGCCCGTGGGGCGAGCGCGAGGACGAGCGCGCTATGGGTTTCGCGCTTCGGGGCGCGCGGCCGGGCTCGCCCGAGCGGGCGCGCCGATGCGCCGCGCGTCAGAGCTCGCTCCCGCCGCCACCCGAGCCGGGAGCGCCGCCCGCCGATACGTCGCTCGTCGACGTCGGTTTTCGCTGCTGCGCGGGCTCAGAGAACGAGGCGCAGTACGCGATGGAGCCGCCGCGTGGAACCTTCATGCCTCTGCGCCTGCCGGTCGACCGCCTCGCCCGGATCGTCCGGTCGATACCCGAGCTGGCGGCGGTGCACGGGAGCCCGACCACGTTCTCGCAGAGAGACGTGGAGACCGCGCTCGAGCACCCTGGGCGCGCGGCGGCCGACAGGACGGGCTGGAGGTTCGGCTCGGACCCCCTGATCTGGACACCGGAGCGAGGCGACCAGCTCCTCGTCGTCGTGGGCAAGTCCGGTCGCCACAGCTTCGTGGCCGCGCTCTATCGGCTCCCGGGCGACACGTTCCGGCACGCCGCGAGCATGGTGCTTCGCGACGACACGACGCCTCTCCTCCTCGCCTGGGGAGCCCTGCGACGCGAGTTGATCTGGACGCCATGCTGGAACTGCCAGGAGACGGAGGGCGGCAAGGTCGTCTATCGTCTCGAGACCGCAGACGTGAGGGTCACGCACTTCTGATGACGAGGTACGTCCGTTTCGCCGGCATCCACGGTCCGCGCTGGGGCGTGCACGACCCCGACACGAACCTCGTCGCGCCCATCGACGGAGCCCCGTGGGATGGTCCCGCGAGCCTTCCCGAGCCGCCTCTGGCGCTCACGGGGCTCGCCCTGCTGCCACCGGTGACGCCGACGAAGATCGTCTGCGTGGGACGCAACTATCGGGAGCACGCCGCCGAGCTCGGCAATCCCCTGCCCTCGGAGCCCCTGCTCTTCCTCAAGCCTCCCTCGGCGCTGCTCGCGCCTGGCGGCGCGATCGAGCTTCCGCCCGAGTCCAACCGCGTGGAGCACGAGGCCGAGCTCGGGCTGGTCATCGGACGGCGCGTCCGCCGTGCCACCGCCGACGAGGTCGCCCGGACGGGCGCGATCTTCGGGGCGACCTGTGTCGACGACGTCACGGCCCGCGACCTGCAGAAGACCGACGTCCAGTTCACCCGTGCGAAGGGGTTCGACACGTTCTGCCCTGCAGGTCCCGCCCTGGTCGAGGGGCTCCATCTCGCCGACCTCTTCGTCGCCCTGCGCGTGAACGGCGCCGTTCGACAGAACGGCCGGACTCGAGACATGGTCTTCTCGGCCGAGACGCTCGTGGCCTTCATCTCGGGCGTCATGACCCTCGAGCCAGGCGATCTGATCGCGACGGGCACGCCCGCCGGCGTCGGCCCACTGATTCCGGGCGATCTCGTCGAGGTCGAGGTGGAGGGCATCGGCGTCCTGACGAACCAGGTGATCGCGGCGGCGTCCCGCTGAGTTGGAGGCAGTCATGGCCTTTCGCCCGCACACACCTTCGTTCCTCGCCGCGGTCTCCGTGGCCGGCTGCTACCTGATGCACAGGCCGGCCGTCGACGCCGACGACGGTGCCGACGGCGGTGGCACCCAGGCGAGCTGCGACGACCGTGATGGCGACGGCGCCTGCGACGCCGACGACTGTTTTCCGGACGATGGCACCCGGGACTGCGACGACTGCGCGGAGCTGCCGATCGGCGTGCCCCGCGGTGAGTGCGAGGACCCCCAGGGGCGGTACGCCGTGGCCGGCCGCAGCTGCAGCGGTTCCGCGCCTGTCCGGGGCACGTGTGAACCGGGTCCAGCGGTCTGCTTCTACCCGTGCCGCGAGCTGTTCGATTACTGCGAGGATGAGCATCTGGCCGCATATCTCGAGGAGGCCGGCGCCTCGACCATTTTGCTCGATTGCCGGGAGCATTGCGGCGGGGTCTGCGCTCAAGCGGTCGGCGCTTGCTCTTGCCCGTAGGGCACGTCGATGGTGCGCGGTGGCACGACCGTGGGCGCTGTCAACCGACTGACGACTGTAGCAGCGCGGCTCGCTTCGCCTCGGGCCAGGGCGCGGAAAACCGCGGGTTCCGCCCCGGCACGGTTCCTGGTAGTAGTGTCGGGCCCCGTGCTGCTTCGATCATCGATCCTCGTCCTCGTCGCGTGCAGCGGCTGCTATCTGATGCACAAACCGCCGGCCGACGGCGGACCGGATGACTGGCCCGGGGACTCGGGCAAGTGGCGAGACGCCCAGACGAAGGCTGACTCCGGCGTCGACTCCGGGCTCGACGCCGGGGAAGACTCCGGTCTGGACGCGGGCGAGCCCGACTCGGGCGGAGGGTGCATCGTCGAGCCGTCGACCCACCCGTTCGACGGACCGGTGCCGGAGCTGATCTGGTCGGCGGAGGGTCTCGTCTTCCCGCTGCACACGCAGGTCTGCATGACGCCGCTCGTCATCGAGACGGATCGCGTGCCCGAGGGCGCGACGATCGAGCCCGAGGTGATCTTCACCTCCTACTCGACCGACCCCGAGGGCGAGGGTGGCGGCGTGATCCGGATCGTCGATCCCCGGACCGGCGAGACCCGGGTCTCCATCCCTTCCGACCCGCTGGACGTGCAGCTGGTCGAGAGCACGGCGCACCTCGCCGCGGGCGACCTCGACTCGGACGGCTTGCCCGAGATCGTCGCGATCGAGAGCGTCTTCGGCAGCATCGCCTACCACGTGGATGGGACCGTCATGTGGGAGTCGAGCGAGCCGTCGCTCGCCAACCGCGGGCCACAGCCGTTCAACAAGGCCATCTCGGGAGCGCCCTCGATCTCCGACCTGGACGGGGACGGACAGCCCGAGGTCCTCTTCGGCCGCGTCGTCGTGAGCGGCCAGGACGGGACGACGCTCTGGAACGGCGACGCGGGCTACGGGATCAACGGCGATGTCTTCGGCCCCATCAACTGCACCCTCGACCTCGAGGACGACGGCATCCAGGAGGTCGTCGCGGGAAACACCATGTACGAGGGCGTGGACGGCACGGTCCGATGGGAGGCGGACGTGCCGGACGGCTGGTGCGCGATCGGCGAGGTTCTCGACAGCTCCGGCGGCCCCGAGATCGCTCTCGTCGCCTCGGGCAGGCTCTACGTCCTCGCCAGCCAGACCGGAGCGCTCTTGTGGGAGCAGGTCATTCCCGGTGGCGGGAACTTCCTCGCCCTCGGCGGCGCCCCCACCATCGCCGACTTCGACGCGGACGGGCGGGCCGAGATCGCGATGGCGAACGGTGCGCACTACGTCCTCATCGACCCCGACTGCCGTGGCGAACCCCCACCCGAGGGCTGCCTGTCGGACGGCGTTCGCTGGAATCAGAGCACCGAGGACGACTCGTCGGCGAGCACGGGGTCCTCGGTCTTCGACTTCAACGGCGACGGGGCGTCCGAAGCGGTCTACAACGACGAGCACTTCTTCCGCATCTACGACGGCACGAGCGGCACGCTGCTCTTCCAGGAGCCCAACTCCTCGCGCACGCGCACGGAGTACCCGGTCATCGCGGACGTGGATGGGGACGGCAACGCAGAGATCGTGTTTCCGGCGAACAACGAGGCCTGGTTCCTGGACATCGATCCCGACGACGAGCGCTACAACGCGGGGATCGAGATCTGGGGCGACGCGTTCGACCGTTGGGTCGGCACGAGGCCGATCTGGAACCAGCACGCGTACTCGATCGACAACGTCGACGACCGGGGAGGCATACCCCCGAGGCCAGCTCACGGCTGGACCACGCACAACAGCTTCCGCGCCAACCGCCTCGGCACGCGCGAGGAGGAGCTCTCGGCATCCGATCTGTACCTGCGGCTCGAGTACCGCTGCGAGGGCGACCGCGTCGTCGTCACCGTGACGGTCCGCAACCTCGGCGTCACCCGGGTGCTGCCGCCGATCCGGGTCGCCATCTACGACGGCAATCCAGACGACGGCGGCCGCTTCCTCGGGGAGGTCTCCACCACGATCGTCCTCGAGGGCGGCCAGAGCGAAGAGCTCACGTTCGTGACACGGTCGCCACCCGACGGCGTGATCTACGCCATCGTGGACGAGGACCCCGACCTGCCCGACGGGCGCGAGCGCGAGTGCAACGAGTCGAACAACCGCCGCCGGCTCCGCAACGTCGAGTGCCCGTGAGCTCCTGGTATCGCGCGCGCGAGTGCGGGCAACGCGGAGTGGGATATACTCGGTCGTGATGCAGAGAACGATCATCGAGTGGGACGGACGAACGCTGCCCGAGGAGCTGGAGAAGCTGCCGCCGGGGCGCTACGCGCTCGAGCCACTGGTGGACCTCAGCGCCGAAGAGGAAGAGGGCATCGTCGAAGGTCTCGCCGACCTCGATACCGGCAACGGCGTCCCGCTCGCCGACCTCGTGCGTGAGCTCCGACAAGTCTCGCACTCTCGATGATCGTCCTGTCGAGGAGGGCGCGTGACGACCTCCGGCAAGCTCACTCGTTCATTGCCAAGGACGATCCCGAGGCCGCCGACCGCGTCGTCGCGGGGATCGTCGAGGTGATAGGCCGGCTGGCGGCGGGCCACTTCGAGGGACGCGAGGTCGTGCTTCGCGACGGCCGGATCGTTCGCGTCTGGCTGGCCTCGCCTTACCGGATCTACTACCGCTGGCAAGGGGACGTGCTGCAGGTCGTCCGCGTCTACCACTCCGCTCGCCGACCGATCGAGCGCTGACGCGCTGGTGGACGGCCCGGCCGAGACTTCACCTCTCCTTGGGCGGTTCTTCCCTGCCGGCCTCGCGCAGCTTCGTGGCGAGGTCCTTGAAGTCCTTCTCCAGCTCGTGGATGACGATGTCGGTCCCGCGCGCGAGCTTGGCGAGGAAGTGATCCGCCTTCGTCAGGACCTCCTTCGTCTCCGGGCGCGCCATCACCTTCTCGGTGGCCTTCTTCAGGGTCTGGGCCGCCTTCTCCACCTCGCGACGCATGTCCCTGAGGATCTCGTCGCCCTTCTTGGGTCCCGCTGGGTCGGTCATGGCACCACCTCGCAGGGTCTCACCCGAGGATCGACGTCACGCGCTCGAGCACGCCCCCGGGGCCGAACATGAACCGGATGGCCTTGAGCGCCACGCGGTACGACTTGTTGGAGTACGGATACCAGGTCGGCTCCCTCTTCATCGGCGAGAAGCGGTCGAGGTTCACGTGCCGAACCTCGCACATCGCGAGGAGGCCCTCGGGCCCATGGACGCGCCCGAATCCCGAGTCCTTGACCCCCCCGAACGGCGCGTCGGTCACGCCGTAGGACGTCAGGACGTCGTTGACCTGGACGCTCCCGGCGCGGATCTGCTCCGCCAGACGCTTGCCACGGTCGCGATCGCGGGTGAAGACGTAGCCGGCCAGCCCAAGCCGCGAGTCGTTCGCGATCCGGATCGCCTCCCGCTCGTCGGGCACCTTCATGATCGGGACCACTGGCCCGAAGATCTCTTCCTTCATCACATCCATCTGCGTCGTGCAGCCCGTCAGCACAGTGGGCTCGAAGAACAGGCCCTTGCCGGCGACGCGCTTGCCGCCCGTGCGGACCGTCGCGCCCTTCGACACCGCGTCGGCGATCAACCTCTCGGCGTTCTCGATCTGCCGCGGGAAGGTGATCGCGCCCAGCTCGACCTCGTCGTAGGAGGGATCTCCCTGACGGAGCTTGCCCGTCAGCTCGACGACGCGATCGACCAGCCGGTCGTGGACTGCGTCGACGGCGAGGACGCGCTCGACCGAGACGCAGACCTGCCCGTTGTTGGCGAAGCCGCCCCAGACGATCGCCCGCGCCGTCCGCTCGAGGTCCGCGTCCTCGCAGACGATGGCCGCGGCCTTGCCCCCGAGCTCCATGGTGCAAGGGATGAGGCGCTCGCCGCACGCCGCGGCCACCTTCCGTCCGCCGGCGACCGAGCCGGTGAAGACGATCTTGTCCACGCCGGCATCGATGAGCGCAGCGCCAGTCCGACCGTCCCCGGTCACGACCTGGAAGAGGTCGGGCGGAAGACCGGCGGCGTCGTAGATCTCCTTGGCCTTCAGGGCGATGAGAGGCGTGACCTCGGAGGGTTTGACCACGACGGCGTTGCCCACGAAGAGCGCCGTCACGGTCTCCGACAAGGGGATCGAGAACGGGAAGTTCCAGGGAGAGATGACGCCGACGACACCGAGCGGCGCGTGATGGACGTAGCTCCTGCGGTGCTTCATGAGGTGCAGGCCGATCTGGCGCGGCGCGAGGATGTCGGCGGCGTGCTTGGCATAGAACGTGATGAGGTCGGCGACGACCAGGATCTCGTGCGTCAGCGCCTCGATCCGGGGCTTGCCCGTCTCGCGCGTGAGGAGATCGACGATCTCCTCCGAGCGCGTGACGATCGCATCGCGGAACCAGAACAACCTCCTCGATCGCTCGGCGACCGACAAGAGCCCCCAGGACTCCTGGGCGGCTCTGGCGCGGGCGACAGCGATGCGGACCTCCTCGGGCCCTGCGTTGGGCACCTCGCCCAGGACCTCGCCACTTGCCGGGTTCGTGCTCTTGATGCCCGTGCCGGAGATGCTCTTCACCGGAGCGGCGTTCGATCTGTGCAAGGTCTCCATGGGTCCCTCCCGAGGTCCGTTCGCCCGCGTGGAGCGAGGTCGGCAAGCTAGCAACGAGGCGCTTCGTTGACAAGGCGCCCGTGGACGAATACCCCCTGGGCATGGATGCTCGAACGAGACGATCGGCGCTCCAGGCTCTCCGTCGCGCCGAAGGAGCGCTGCTACGACCGGAGGCTCTCCCGGAGGAGGTCCAGGCAGAGCTCCCTGGCGCCCGCGAGGCGCTGACCTCCGCCATCGGCGACGCGAGGATCGAGCCCGCCTTCGCCGAGCGACTTGCGGCTCTCGAGCGGGCGACGGACGCGGGACCCGGGAGCGCTTCGGCGCGGGACTACGTCGACCGCCACGGCGTGCGCGGCGTCGTTCGTTTCAAGACCGCAGGCGCGTCGACGCGCCTGTACGAGCTGCCCGTCGAGACTTTTCCAGGGCACGTGAACAACGTCTACCTGATCGTCGACGGCGAGCTCCGCTGCCTGTTCGACGTCGGGAGCGGCACCCCCACCTCCCGGAGGGACCTCGCAGCCGGGCTCGCCATCGTGCGCGAGGCGTTCGGTGAGGCCGTGCAGCTGGAGCAGATTGATCTCGCGATCGTGTCACACGCCCACATCGACCACTTCGGCGGTGCCCTGGACCTGCGCGAGAAGAGCCGGGCCCTCCTGCTCGTGCACGAGCTGGACGCCCGGGTCCTCGCGGCGTTCGAGGAGCGGATCGTCATCGCGGAGCGAAACCTCGACGTCTACATGCGTCGCGCAGGAGTGGAGGACGCCGTCCGGCAGGAGCTGATCGCGATGTACGGCTTCTCGAAGCAGCTCTTCCGATCGGTCGAGCCCGACCGGCGGCTCAGGGACGGCGATCTGGTGGCCGGTGGCTACCGCGTCCACCATGTCCCCGGGCACTGTCCGGGCCTGATCTGCCTTCAGGTCCACGACGTCCTCCTCACCGCCGATCACGTCCTTTCGCGGATCACGCCCAACCAGATGCCCGAGAGCATCACTCCCTTCACGGGCCTGGAGCACTACTTCCGCTCGCTCGGGAAGGTCCGCAAGCTCGAGGGAGTAGACCTCGCGCTCGGAGGCCATGAGGAGCCGATCACCGATCTGCGCTCGCGCGTCGACGAGATCACGATGTTCCATCTGAAGCGCCTGGATCGGGTCCGGGAGATCTGCCGAGAAGGCGCCCACAGCGTCGCCGGGCTGTCCTTCGCGCTCTTCGGAGCTCAGGTTGGCTACGGGCGCCTCCTGGCCCTCACGGAGGCAGGCGCCCACGTCGAGTACCTGCACGGACGCGGGGAGCTCCGCATCGCGAACCTCTCCGAGGTCGCGGCGCGAGACGACGCGGTCATCCTGTACTGTTTGAGGTGAGGTGGACGTCGCGAGTCGTTGCGATCAGGCGGTGAACGAGCTGCCGCATCCGCAGGTCGACTTGACGTTCGGGTTCATGAACTTGAACCCGCTGCCCTGCAGACCTTCGACGTAATCGACTTCGGTGCCGTCCAGGTACTGATAGCTGAACGGATCTACGTAGAGCCTCACGCCGTGAAGCTCGAAGACCTTGTCGTTCGCTGCCGGCTTCTCCTCGAAGTACAGGTCGTACGAGAAGCCCGCGCAGCCTCCACCGACCACACGCAGACGCAGCCCCTGGCCGGTGAGCCCTTCCGCCTCGGAGATCTCGAGCACCTTGGCGGCAGCTACTTCGGTCAACTGGATCATCTTCGGGGTCGCTCCTTCTTCGACCAGACCGAATTTGACATGCGCACCGCGAGTTTTCAAGTACGCGGCCCGACGACGCTCGCTCTCGCCTCGCCGACGTCGAGCACCGTTCCCGGCGCGGAGGCCTCGCGCCTGAGGAGCGCGAGCGCCACGGTGCGTCCCGAGATCGGGCCTCGAGCGGAGCTCGTCACCTGTCCGACCTCCGTGTCATTCCTCCTGACCGGAACGCCGCGAGTCGGCGGCTCCGCGTCTCCGAGATCGAGGCGGCAGAGCAGTCGATTGGCGTGACCTCGGAGTTGCAGCCGCACGACGACCTCCTGCCCGACGTAGCATCCCTTCTGGAAGCTGACGCGCCGGTCCTCGATGCGTGCCTCCTGCGGGAACATCTCCTCCGTCACGTCGGCCCCCCAGCGTGGAATGCCCGCCTCGATCCTCAGGAGCTCGAGTGCCTCGAGGGAGGCCGCCCTCGCCCCGGCCGCGGCAAGCGCCTCCTGAGCCTCCGGGAGCCCGGCGGTCGAAACGACGAGATCGACTCCGCCCGAGCCGGTCCGGTCCGCCGGGCAACCCTTCAGCCGCGCTCGGTCGACGACTCCGGCGGCGCCGGGGCCCTGGACCGTGAGAACGGTGAAGTCGCCGCTCACGTCGTCGAGGACCACGTCCTCCATGACGATCATCTTCCCGAGCGATTCGCCGAGGACTGCAATCCGCTCGCGTTCGGTGACCAGGAGGACGTCGTCCTCGCGGCGCCACAGGTCGACCATCGCTCGGAGCTTTCCCCTGACGTCGACGATGGCGGCCTCCAGCCTGCCGCCTGGGGCGAGCCCGCGCTCGACGTCGTTCGTGACCATCCCGTTGAGCCACGAAAGCCTGTCCTCGCCCGAGACGCAGAGGACGCCGAGAGGATCGAGGACGAAGAGGGCCACCCCTTGCCGGACCTGTTCGCACGTCTCTTGGAGCGAGCTGGACATCGAATGCGGGAATAGCGCGGCGGCCCGGCGCAGGCAATCCCGGCCACCGGTGCCGTTGCACGCTCTGGGTCGCAGGGACGCGTTCCGGGTCGGAGCAACAGGAAGGCGGGAAGACAGGAAGAAACATCTGGATCCGGTCCTTCCATCCTTCCCGCCTTCCTGTTCAACCTCCGGAACGGCGGCGTCCATGGCCCCGGGGTCACGGCACCCCCGGCGCGGCGACAGCGGGCTTGAGTTTCCCCTCTGCTTCTGTATCCTTGCGACGGCTCGTGCCCAGGGTCTTCTTCGTCAACGAGTTCCGCGAGGTCGAGGTGCCGGCCGGTGCGAACCTGCGCAAGGTCGCGCTCGCCAATGGCATCGACCTCGATCGCGAGCAGCTCCTCGGGCTCAACTGCAAGAACCTCGGGATCTGCGGGGTTTGCAAGGTCTGGGTGAAGGAGAAGGCGCCGGGCGCTACCAGTCCACGAGGGTTCCGGGAGAAGCACCTCTTCTTTCGCTACTTCAAGGGCTGGCGACGGCTGGCCTGCCAGGTCCACGTCCTCGGCGACATCGAGGTGTGGACCGTGTCCGGGGGTCGGGATCGGATGGGGGCACGTGACATCCACGCGCCTCCGACCCCCAGCGCCGGCGCGATCCCGCCGCCGGCCGAGCCCGTCAAGGAGAAGAAGGCCGCCAAGGCCACCGAGAACACCGCGGCGGTTCCCGCGCCGGCGACGCCCAAGCCGTCGCCGCCAACCGGGGAACCCTCCGCCACCACCTAGGGGAACTACCATGTCGCGTTTCGCTCTCGTCGCGCTGTTCGCGCTCCTACCGCTGCCCGCTCTCGCGGTCGATCCCACCATCGCGCTGCGGATCGAGGCCGGAGGCGCGAGCGGGCTCACCGAGGAGGTCCAGGAGCACGGGCTGGCCGTCCACTTCGGCGGCCGCGTCACGTACCGGCTGGTCGAGCAGCTCGCCGCTGGAGTGCGCGTGGCGGGCTCGTTCTTCCCGCCGGCCGGGACGAGCGAGGACATCTCGCACACGGCGTACGAGGCGGGTCTGACGGCCAGGCTCGCCCCTGGCCTGTGGGCGGACGGCTACCTCGGCCTGCACCACGCGCTCCAGGAGAACGGCTTCGGCTTCGATCTCGGCGCGGGGTACGACCTCGCCGTCGGATCGTCGGGCGCAGGAGTCGGACCCTTCGTGTCCTACAGCCTCGCCGCCGTCGACCAGACCCAGCACTTCGTCCAGTTCGGCATCGGCGGCAGCTTCGGGCTGCCGGGCGTGGCCACGGCGCGCGCCAACGACACGTCCGACCCCGACGGCGACACGATCACCGGCGACCGCGACCAGTGCCCGGACGAGGCCGAGGACGTCGACGGGTCGGGTGACGAGGACGGTTGCCCCGATCCCGACAACGACGGCGATCGGATCCTCGACGCCAACGACGAGTGCGCGAACGAGGCCGAGGACGTCGACCAGTTCGAGGACGAGAACGGCTGCCCCGACCCCGACAACGACGGCGACGGCGTCCTCGACGCGAACGATCGCTGCAACGGTGAGGTCGAGGATCGCGACAACCACGAGGACGACGATGGTTGCCCGGATCCGGACAACGACGCCGACCAGGTCCCCGATGCCTCCGATCGCTGCCCCGAGCCCGAGGACCGCGACGGCTGGCAGGACGACGACGGGTGCCCCGACACGGACAACGACGGCGACGGCAAGGCGGACGCCGACGACTCGTGCCCGAACGAGCCACAGACCGGCACGTCCACCGACGGCTGCCCGCAGCGCGTCCGGTCCGGGGAGGGCGGCGTTCAGCTCCTCGAGCAGATCCGGTTCCGCGGACCCAACCTCGATCCGGCGTCGAGCGGCGTCCTCGACGACCTGGCCGCGATCCTCAAGGCGCCCAACGCCCCGGGGCGGATCACGCTCCGCGTGCACATGCACCCGGCAGGCGCCGCGGCCGCGCTCGTCGCCCTCAGCCAGCGGCGCGCCGAGGCGGTCAAGGCCGCGCTGGTCTCGCGCCAGGTCCCCGTCGATCACATCGACGCAACCGGCGTCGGCGGCGAGGGCCCGCTCGCGCAGGGCAACGGAAGGGACGCGCGCCTGCAGAACGAGCGAGTCGAGGTCGCGTTCGTCCGGTAGCGCGTCATTCCGTGATCCGGCCCCGCTTGGGCCATCAGATCCGGCTCATCTGCGAAGCGTGACTTCGTGATCGACTCCCAGAGCCAGATGAAGCGGGGCCTCATCTGGTTCGGGTCGGCCAGCCTCGTGATGCGCTTGCTCGACGTCGGGGCGAACCTCGTCGCGCTCGCGTTCGTCACGCGCGAACAGATGGGCCTGGCGGCGATCCCCTGGACGGCAATCGTCGTCATCGAGTCGTTCAACGGCCTCGGCGTCGGCACGGCGATCGTTCAGGCGCGCGAGCTCAGCCGCAGGCAGATCGACAGCCTCTTCTGGTTCGCGTCAGTGTTCGGGATCTTCCTGGGGCTCCTGCTCGCGGCCGGCTCGCCGCTCTTCGTCAGCTTCTACGGCGACGACCGACTGCTGCCGCTCCTCCTGGTGTCCGCCTGCAAGCTTCCGTTCGTCGGTGCCGCGCTCGTGCCCGTCCAGCTCCTCGCGCGCGACCTGAAGTTCGGCGCATCGGGCGCGGTCCAGACGGCGGCGAGCGGTCTGTCGGCGATCACGCAGATCGTCCTCGCGATCCTGGGGCTGGGAGCGTGGGCTCTCGTGATCGCCTGGACGGCCCGCGGGCTCTTCCTGTTCATCTGCGTCATGGTCGCCGCGCCGCTCCGGCCGCGCCTCGCGTTCGCCGTGGCCGACACGCGAAGCGCGCTGTCATTCGGAGTCCGCGCGTGCTCGTCCGCCGCCCTCTATCATTTCTACCGGAACGCCGACTACCTCCTGATCGGCAAGTTCCTCGGCATCGAGACGCTGGGCGTCTACCGCGTCGCGTTCGATCTCGCGATGTCGCCGCTCGAGGCGATCGGCCAGGTCGTCAACAAGGTCGCCTATCCCGTCTTCTCGCGGATCGGGTCGGAGATCGACGAGCTCGTCCAGGCATTCCACCGCATGTCGCGGTACCTGCTCTTTCTGGCCGGCCCGGTGGTCCTGTTCCTCTTCTTCGGCTCGGAGCACCTCATCCGGGCGATCAACCCGGAGCGGTGGCTGGCTGCCGTTCCCGCGGTGCAGATCCTCTGCTGGGCGGCTCTCCTGCGCGGGCTCGCCCAGCTCTTCCCGCAGCTCTACATCGCCTCCGGCAAGCCGGAGCTCGCCATCTACAGCGAGCTCGCGAACGGGGCGACGCTCGTCGGCGGCTTCGCCCTCGTGCTGTGGCGTTTCCCGGAGCTCGGCATCTTCGGCGTCTCGTGGGTATGGCTCCTGACCTACCCCGTGATGCTCGCGTTCCAGTTCCGCCTGGCCCGGCGCGCGGCACCGATCGGGCTCGCCGGGTACCTACGCACGCTCGCGCCACTCGGCGGCGGGCTCGTCGCGACCGCCGCCGCCATGGGTGGAGCCGCCGCGGCCCTATCAGCAGCGCGGTTCATCCCACCGATCGCCTCCCTCGTGCTCGTCGGCCTGGCGGGCCTTCTGGTCTACGTGGCGTACCTCCGTTTCGTCCTCGGCCAGCGCCTGACCGACCTCAGGCCGGGCTCCGGCTCCCCCACCCCGTAGCGCAAGGGGCTTGGGGGCTCCGCGGCCGCCCGTGGGCGGCCGCGGAACCGGCATGCCATGGCACGCCGGGGCCTCGGGGCCGCCGAGGCGGCCCCGAGGCCCACCCGAGCCCCTTCACACTGCCGCGAACTCGCGTTCACTCGGCGGGCGTGCGGCAAAGAATTTCAGGAGGTTACGGACGGCACTGAGGCTGCAAGGAGTAGCCCCCATGCGTGTGCTCCCGTGTGTCCTGGCGGCAGCGGTAATCTCCATTTCGGTGGAAAGTCGGGCCGAGTCCCTCACCGCCGAAGAGCAGGAGCTCCTCGCCCTCATCAATACGTCCCGGGCGGAGGCAGGCCTTCAGCCGCTAGGGATCGACGCCAACCTGTCCGCCGTGGCTCGCGCCCACAGCCTGGACATGTCGACGAGCGGCTTCTTCGCTCACGTGTCGCCCACGACGGGAGAGCTGACCGACCGGCTGGCCGCGGGCGAGATCCGCTTCGAGTCCGCTGCCGAGAACATCGCGCTGAACCTCTCGGTCGAGGCCGCGCACCGGGCGCTGATGGATAGCCCGCCGCATCGAGCGAACCTGCTGTCGCCCGACCTCACGACGCTGGGAGTCGGGATCGTCTCGAACGGCCGCCAGCTCGTCGTGACCGAGGACTTCATCCAACCGGCCGAGGGCTTCGTCGCGACGTTGCCGTCCGAGCCGTCAGAAGCGGTCGTGGCGGAGCCGCGCGAGGAGGATCTCGTGCGGGTCCTGCCCGCGGATGACCTCGGTGCCCGGAGCGACCCGACGAACGACGAGGATGACGCTTGCCTGCATGAGCCGATCACGGTCATCCCCGGGCAGCGGGCCATGACGCCGGCCATTTCCCGTGCCCCCCGCGCCTACCCGATCTTCCAGGTGCGTCCGGTTCCCGCGCCGATGCTGCAGCCGGTTGCGCCACGGGGTATCTGGATCGTCGGTCCGAACAGCGCCTGGTATTCCATTCAGCCGGCGCCTGCCCGGCCCTTCCGGCGCCGCCCGATCGTTCGGAGCTACCGCTACACGTATTAGCCACGAAACGCGCGGTTAGCCCTGAACGCGCTGCAATTCCGCGCACTTGCACACCGGGTGCGTGTCCCCGATCAGACGATCAGACTTTCTCGAAGATCGTGGCGATTCCCTGGCCCACTCCGATGCACATCGAGGCCAGGCCCCACCGGGCTCCGCGTCGGGACATCTCGTGGACCAGCGTCGCGACGACACGGGCGCCGGAGCAGCCGATGGGATGGCCCAGCGCGATCGCTCCGCCGTTGACGTTGACGCGGGCGGGATCGAAGCCGAGCTCCCGGACGCACGCCAGGCTCTGCGAGGCGAAGGCCTCGTTGAGCTCGACGAGGTCGATCTGGGCCGCCCGCAGGCCGGCGCGCTCGAGGGCGATCCTGGCGGCGGGGATCGGCCCGATGCCCATCAGTCCCGGCTCCACTCCGGCCACGCCCCAGGCCACGATCCGGGCGAGCGGCTTCAGCCCGAGCTTCGTCGCCGTCGACTGATCGGCCACGAGCACGGCGGCGGCGCCGTCGTTCAGAGGAGACGAGTTTCCAGCCGTGACGGAGCCGCCCTTCCGGAAGACGGGCTTGAGCTTCGCAAGGCGCTCGAGCGTCGTGTCAGGCCGCGGGCTCTCGTCGCGGGCGAACGTCGTCGTCTGACCCTTCGGGCCCGGCACGGTCACCGGAACGACCTCGCTCGCGAAGCGGCCCTTCTCCCAGGCGTCGACGGCCTTGGCGTGGCTCTCGAGGGCGAACCGGTCCTGGTCCTCGCGCGAGACGCGGTAGCGCTCGGCGACGTTCTCGGCCGTCTCGCCCATGCCCTCGAGCGGGAACCGCTCGGCGAGCTTCGGGTTCGGATATCGCCAGCCGAGGGTGGTGTCGTAGATTGCCGGCGGCGTCCGCGAGAAGCCCTCGTCGACCTTCGCCATCGAGTACGGCGCGCGTGTCATCGACTCCACGCCGCCGGCGACGAACAGCGCGCCGTCTCCGGCGAGCACCGACCTGGCGGAGTGGTTGATCGCCTCGAGACCCGACCCACAGAGGCGATTGACCGTCAGGCCGGTCACCTCGTACGGCATCCCGGCGAGGAGCAGGGCCATCCGCGCGACGTTCCTGTTGTCCTCGCCGGCCTGGTTGGTCGACCCGAAGCAGACCTCGTCGACGCGGCCTTTCGCCGCCGGGTTGCGCTCGAGCAGCGCGGCGATCACATGGGCCGCGAGGTCGTCCGGCCGAACGGCGGACAGGGCGCCCCGGTGCTTGCCGATCGGAGTCCGGACTGCGTCGATGATCACGGGCTCTGCCATGCTCGTCATCCTCCTCGCTTCACCACTTGTAAAAGCCCTCGCCCGTCTTCTTGCCCAGCTTCCCGGCGCGCACGAGCTGCCGCAGGATCTGCGGCGGCCTGAACTGCTCGCCCACCTCGCGGTGCAGGTGCTCCAGCACGGCGAGCCGGACGTCCAGGCCGACATGGTCGGTCAGCTCGAGCGGCCCCATGGGGTGCCGATAGCCCAGCTTCATCGCGGTGTCTATGTCCTCGGCGGACGCAACCTGCGCCTCGAGCATCCTCATCGCTTCGGCCGCGATCGCCACCCCGAGCCGGCTCGTCGCGAAGCCGGGGCTGTCCCTGACCACGATGGTCTTCTTGCCGAGCTTCCGGCCGACCTCGAGGGCAGCCGCCACGGTCTCGTCGCTGGTCCGCACCGCGCGCACGATCTCCAGGAGCTCCATCACGGGGACCGGGTTGAAGAAGTGCATCCCGAGGACGCGGGCCGGGTCGCGCACGACGGACGCGATCTCGGTGATGGGCAAGGACGAGGTGTTCGTCGCGAGGATCGCCCTGGGCGGAGCGTCCTCGCCCAGCCTCGCGAAGATGTCGAGCTTCAGCGCCAGGCTCTCCGGCGCCGCCTCGATCACGATGTCGGCGTCGGAGACCGCTTCCTTGGCCTCGGAGGCCGTGGCGATCCGCGCCAGCGCCTGCGCCGCCGCGAGTGCCGTGATCTTACCCTTCTCGCTCGCCTTCTGCAGACCCTGCCCTACCGCGCGCATTGCAGCGTCGATCCGCTCGGGGGCGACGTCGTGCAGCGTCACGTAGTAGCCGGCGGTGGCCGCGACCTGGGCGATCCCGTGCCCCATCGTCCCCGCGCCGAGAACAGTGATCCGTTCAATCGTCGCCATCGGTGGTGCGTCCCGGTACGCCATCTGGTCAGGGGCCAGAGCATACACCGGCGAACCGTGGCGGGCCTCGCCACGTTGACACCTGCCGCCCGACCGTCCTAACTAGGCCCTGCAGGATGAAGGATCGAGTCTCCTCGGGAGGCACCTGGGGGCGCTACCGCCTCGGGGAGCGAATCGGGATCGGCGGGATGGCCGAGGTCTTCCGCGCCGTCTCGCCCGGCGCCGCCGGATTCGAGAAACCGGTCGTCATCAAGCGGATCCTCCCCGAGTACGCGGAGGACAGGAGCTTCGTCAGCATGTTCGTCAACGAGGCGCGGATCGGCGCGACCCTCGCCCACCCGAACATCGTCCAGATCTACGACTTCGGCGAGGTGGACGGGGACTACTTCATGGCGATGGAGTACGTCCACGGCACCGACGTCGCGCGCCTCCTGTGGAGGCTCTTGCAGCGCAAGCGCACGCTGCCGCAGCACCTCGTGGCGTTCGTCGCGGTCGACGTCCTTCGCGCCCTCGAGTTCGCTCACAACCGCCTCGGGAGCGACGGTCGGCCCTCGCCCGTGATCCACCGGGACGTCTCGCCCCAGAACATCCTCGTCTCGCTGGACGGGCTCGTGAAGCTGACCGACTTCGGGCTCGCCCGCGCGCTCGACCACACGCGCCTGACGCGACCCGGGACGCTCAAGGGCAAGCTCTCGTACATGTCGCCCGAGCAGGCCTTCGGTCGCGACGTGGACGCCCGCTCCGATCTGTTCTCGCTGGGCATCGTGATGTACGAGCTCCTGGTCGGAAAGAGCCTGTTCAGAGGAGGGAGCGACGCGGACACCCTGGCCAGGGTGCGTGCGGCAGCGGTGCCGCTGTTCGAGCGGTTCGTGCCCGGACTGAGCGAGCAGTTCGCGGCAACTCTCCGCCGCGCGCTCGCGAGAGAGCCCGCCGACCGCTTCTCGACCGCGGCCGAGTTCCGGCGGTCCCTCCTCGAGTACCTGAGGACGGTGGACCCGCCCGTGGAGGCGACGACCCTGGGCGCGCTGGTGCGCGAGGTCATCGAATCGACCACGAAGCCGCCGGAGGCGACGGCCGACGCCACCGAGATCGGCGGCAACGTGGTCGTGGACCCGACCGAGCCGCCGACGGCGATCCTGGATCCCGATCGCGACGCCGGCTCCGCGCCGGACGGCCCGTGGATCGAAGGACCGCAGGCACTGGCGATGCCCTCCCAGATCGACTCGGACGTGGTGCTGCTCGACAGGCCGCGTTCCGTCGCAGGGCAGGCCGGGGCCCCCAGCGGGCGAAGCTCGTCTGGGGTGGAGCCCGCCGTGATCGTCGAGCAGTCCCCCGTGGTCGTCGTCGGGGTCAGGGCGTCGTCCTCGCCGCCCGCGCCCAAGGTCATCGTGCAGCCGCCGGTACCTTCGAGGCCGATCCACGTGCCTCCGAGGATCGTCACGGCCGAGCCGCCGACCCTCATGGATCCTGCAGCGGCGGAGATCCCGGTGACGCCGCCGCACGGGAGCCCACGCCTCGACCGAGGGCTGATCGCTCCCGAGGGGCCCGGGCAGCGGGACTCGGACAAGGTGACCGTCCTTCACCCGGGCGCAGCCCTTCCCGTGGGCATCGTCCCGACCACGGCGCCGGCAGACAAAGGCGCCGCGGACGCGGCTCTCGCCCACGGGCCTCCGGATTCGGCGGCTCGCCAGCCCGAGATCGCGCGAGCGCCGGGCCGGGCGGGCGGTGACGAGGCCGCGGTCTCGCTCCCGCCCCGACCGCCGATGCACGGGCCGGGAATCCTGGGCCTCTTGCTGATCGGGCTCGGCCTCCTGGTCGCCTCGGCGCTCGTGACCTGGGTGATCGTCAGCAACTGAGAACGACCCGTGCTAGCTTACCGTCCGTGCGCAGGGACGTCGCGCAGGCCATCGTCGAGCTCATGGACCGGGGCGGACGCGGCGCGCTCGCAACCGTCCTCGAGACCAGCGGGTCGGCGCCCCAGGTTCCGGGGGCCAAGCTGCTTCTGAGGGACGATGGCTCCGTCGTCGGTACGGTCGGAGGAGGCAGGATCGAAGAGGTCGTGATCGACGCGCTCCGCGGGGTGATCGGGGACGGCAAGCCTCTGCGGCTGCGCCGGCATCTCGGGCACGACCTCGGGATGTGCTGCGGCGGCGAGATGGAGCTGTTCTGCGAGCTCGTCGAAGGCAGGACCCCGCTCTACGTCTTCGGCGCGGGGCATGTCGGACGCGCGCTGGTCCAGGTCGCCGAGGCGGCCGGCTTCTCGGCCACGGTCATCGACCCGAGAGAGGACCTGGCGACGCCAGAGAGGTTCCCGAATGCGAGGCTCTTCGTCCTCGAGCCCGCGGAGGCGATCGCCAGGCTCGACCTCGACGAGAGCGCGTTCATCGTGATCAGCACGCACGACCATCGCATCGACGAGGACACGCTCGCCCGCTGTCTCGGGCTGCCGCGCCGCTACCTCGGGATGATCGGGAGCCGTCGCAAGGTGATGCGCGTGTACCGCCGGATCCGTCACAAGGGCGGGAGCCAGCCCTTCGCAGGGGTGAGCGCCCCGATCGGGCTGGACCTCGGCGCGCTGACGCCCGAGGAGATAGCGGTCTCGATCGTCGCCGAGATGATCGCGGTCAAGCGAGGCGGGACGGGCGCCCGGATGACCCTCGGCGAGGAGGCAGACCGCCTGGCGTCGGTCGAGCCCGACGGCGAACGGTGAACGACTGGCGTCATGCCCTCCTCGCGATCTACGCGGACGCCGACCACCTGCTCGAGGCCTTCCGCTGCTCGGCTTCCGCCGACTGCTGTCACTTCGCCTGGACCGGGCGCGAGCCGTCCGTGACGTTGCCCGAGTGGCTGCTGATCGAGCGAGCCGTTCGTTCGAGTGGCCGCAGGCTCACCGCGGCGCCCCCGGACCGGGACGGGACGTGCCCGTTCCTCTCGCCGGACCGACGCTGCCGGATCTACGAGAGCCGCCCCCTCGGCTGCCGGACGTACTTCTGCTCCCGGGCCGAAGGACCGGGCCAGGTTCCGCGCAGATCCCTCCAGGCGCTCGTCCCTCGGATCCGCGAGCTCAGCGAGGCGCTCTCCCCTCGGGACCCGTCCCCGGCCCCGATGACCTCGTGGCTCAAAAAAACACGAGGGCGGCAGCCGGGGGGTGGGGGGGACACGCGCCGGCTGCCTGCCCTCGCTGGGGGCCGGCTAGAGCAAGCTCCGTGCCGTGCGGCGCGACGGGAAAAGTGAGAGGAAACGCAGAGCGCATTGCAGATCCGAAATCTGGGCGTTTCAACTTTGGAAGGCGACCTGGAGGCTTGACCCACTCCCGCGGTGTCGCTACGAGCGAGCCATGGGAAGGAAGCACGTCCTCGCGATGCGGGTGAACGGCGAGGACGTCGAGGTCGCCGTGCAGCCCGAGGAAACCCTGCTGGAGGTTCTCCGCGAAGGCCTCGGGCTGACGGGGACGAAGCACGGGTGCGAGCTGGGCGAGTGCGGCGCTTGCGCCGTGCTCGTCGACGGCCGGCCTGTCCTCTCCTGCCTGATGCTGGGCGTCGAGTGCGACGGTGCGGAGGTGCAGACGATCGAGGGCCTGGCCCGGGAAGGCACGCTCCACCCGCTCCAGGAGGCCTTTGCCGATCTCGGCGCGGCCCAGTGCGGCTACTGCACGCCAGGCATGCTCCTGACCGCGAAGGCCCTCCTCGATCGCAACCCGAACGCGTCTCGCGCCGAGATCGCCGAGGCCCTCTCGGGCAACCTCTGCCGCTGCACCGGCTACCTCCAGATCTTCGAGGCCGTCGAGGCCGCCGCGGCCAAGCTCGCCGGAGGGGAGCCCAGGTGAGCTTCCGGGTCGTGGGCAGGCCACGCCGGCGCGTGGACGGCCGCGCCAAGGTGACGGGGCAGACCCGCTTCGCGGACGACATCACCCTGCCCCGGATGCTCCACTGCCGGCTCGTCCGCTCGATTCACCCTCACGCGCGCATCCGTGGAATCGACGCCTCGGCAGCCCTGAGCGCGCCGGGCGTCCGGCTGGTGCTCACCGGGCGGGACTTCCCGATCGCGTACGGGATCTTGCCCGTGAGCCAGGACGAGCACGCGCTGTGCCCCGAGGTCGTTCGCTTCGTCGGCGACCCGGTCGTGGCGGTCGTCGCGACGACGGAGCCGCGTGCCGCCGCGGCAGCCGACCTGGTGGAGGTCGACTACGAGCTCCTCGACACGATCGCCGACGCCGACGAGGCGCTGCGCAAGCGGGAGCCGCGCATCCACTCCTACGGCGAGGAGGGAAACGTCCACAAGCGCGTCTCCCTCGAGTTCGGCGACGTCGATGGTGCGCTGTCGAGCTCGGATCGGGTGTTCGAGGACCTCTTCTTCTACGAAGGCAACACGCACCTGGCCATCGAGCAGCACGCGGCCGTCGCGGCGGTGGATCCCGAGGGCAAGCTGTGTCTCTGGTCCTCGACCCAGACTCCACACTACGTGCATCGGGCCCTGGCCAGGGCCCTCGCGATGGATCCGGCTCACATCCGGGTCATCGCGACGCCGAACGGGGGCGGATTCGGCGGCAAGAGCGACGTGTTCAACCACGAGATCGTCGTGGCAAGGGCCGCCGTCCTGACGGGCAGGCCGGTCAAGATCTGTCTGACCCGCGAAGAGGTCTTCTACTGCCATCGCGGCCGGCATCCCGTCCACGTGCGCGCGAGGACCGCCGTCGGCAAGGACGGGACCATCACGGCGATGGACCTCGAGACGGTGCTGGACGGAGGCGCCTACGGCAGCTACGGCGTCGCGTCGACGTTCTACACGGGCGCGCTGCAGACCGTCACCTACTGCATACCTCGATACCGCTTTCGCGGATGCCGAACGTTCACCAACAAGCCGCCCTGCGGGCCCAAGCGAGGGCACGGGACTCCGCAACCCCGGTTCGCCCAGGAGATCCAGCTCGACCGAATCGCCGTGGAGCTGGCGAAAAACCCCGCCGACCTGCGCCTGGCTCAGCTCGCGGCGGCCGGGTCGCTGACGGCCAACCACCTGCGCATCGGGACGATCGGCCTTCGCGAGTGCATCGACCGCGTCGCCCTGGGCTCGGCGTTCCGCGACAGATGGCAGAAGCTGCCCGCGGGTCGCGGCCTGGGTCTGGCCTGCTCCTCGTACCTGTGCGGGGCCGGGCTGTCCATCTACTGGAACGAGCTGCCGCACAGCGGTGTGCAGCTCCGCCTCGACCGCTCGGGCGAGGTGACCGCGTTCTCGGGTGCGACGGAGATCGGGCAGGGCTCGGACGACGTGCTCGCGGCCTGCGTGGCCGAGGTGCTCGGGATCGACCCGTTCGACGTCCGCGTCGTCACCGGGGACACGGCGCTGACGCCGGTCGACCTGGGCTCGTACTCCAGCCGTGTGACCTTGATGCTGGGAAACGCGGCGGTCGAGGCAGCCACGCGAGCCAGGGAGATGCTCGCTCGGGGAGCGGGGTCGAAGCTCGGCGTGCCTCCGGACCGCCTCGTGTTCGCGGGGCGGCGCGTCTTCGACGCGGAGGATCCGGAGCGCGGGATGTCGTTCCGTGAGGCAGTCGTCGCCGCGGAGTCCGCTCTCGGCACCGTGGGCACCGTCGGCTCGTACCGGCCGCCCGCTCCGGCGGCGAAGTTCAAGGGCGGTGGCGTCGGCCCATCGCCTGCCTACTCGTACAGCGCCGCGGTCGTCGAGGTCGAGGTCGATCCCACCACCGGATGGATCCGCGTGCCGAAGGTCTGGATCGCCCACGACATCGGCCGCTCGATCAATCCGACGCTGGTGCGGGGCCAGGTCGAGGGCGGCGTCTACATGGGGCTCGGCGAGGCTCTGATGGAGGAGCAGGCCTTTCGCCGTCTTCCGCCCCGACTCTCGGGCGCGCTGGTTCACAAGTTCCCGTCGTGCCTGGAGTACAAGAGCCCGACGACGCTGGAGATGCCCGAGGTGGTCACGTACCTCGTCGAGGACCCGGACGACGCGGGCCCCTTCGGCGCGAAGGAGGTCGGGCAGGGGCCGCTGTTGCCGATCATGCCCGC
>JACPQR010000151.1 GCA_016190375.1 Deltaproteobacteria bacterium | reverse complement strand
GGCGAGGGCGAAGGCGAGGGCGAGGGCGAGGGCGAGGGCGAGGGCGAGGGCGAGGGCGAGGGCGAGGGCGAGGGCGAGGGCGAGGGCGAGGGCGAGTGCGACGGCACGGGTGAATGCATCTCGTGCGAGGAGTGCGCGGTCGCGGATGCGTGCTCCACGCAGGCAGCGGCGTGCGAGGACGACGCCGACTGCATGAGCTTCGTCCAGTGCGCAGGCGGCTGCGGGCAGGGCGACGACACGTGCGTCCAGGACTGCGCGGCCGACTACCCGGACGGGGTTCCCATCTACCTGGACTTCGCGAGCTGCATCGTCTGCGACCTTTGCCCGAACGACTGCGAGGCGACGCCCGAGCAGTGCGGCTGACCCTCGTCCGGAGCAGATGACGTTGCGCAACGAATGACGCGGTCGGCGCACGCGAAGTTGTCGGTGGCAGCGGTCGCGGTCGGCGCGGGGCTGGCCTGGCTCGCGTTCGCGCGGTACGCGAGCTTCCACAACGAGACCTTCGACCTCGCGCTGTACGCGCGCATGGCGTGGGGCCTCGCCCGCTGGAACTGGTGGGAGCCCATCGTCGGAGCACACGTCTGGGGCATACACATCAGCCCCGTGCTCGTCTTGCTCGGGCTCGTCGGCCGCGTGGTGGGCACCGTCCCCACGCTCCTCGTCTGCCAGGTGGTCTGCGCGATGGCCACCGCCTGGCCCCTCGCCCGGATCGGCGCCCGCCGGCTGGGTCCCGCTGGCGCCTTCGCGGGCGTCGCGGTGTGGTTCCTCTATCCGAGCCTGAGCCACGTCCTGAGCTACGAGTTCCATCCCGTGACACTCGCGGTGCTTCCGCTGGCCTGGGGGCTCGACGCCCTCGACCGCAAGGACTCGCGGGGCGTCGCGCTGGCCGCATTGGGCATGGTGGTCTGCAGGGAAGACACGGCTCTCGTCGCGATGATGCTCGGGGTGATGGCCGCCGTCACCTCACCGTCGATGCGGCGCACCGGGGTCGCCATCGCGGCCGGCTCGCTCTCGTACTTCCTCGTGTTCGCCGCGGTGCTCGTCCCCATGCTCGCCCCGGAGCACGGCTCGATCGAGGCCCACTTCGGCCAGTGGGGTAATTCCTTCGGCGAGGTGCTGTGGAACGTCGCGACTCGGCCGGCACGCGCGCTCGCCCATGTGGGCAGCCCCCAGAAGCTCGGATACCTGGCCTTGCTCCTCGCGCCGGTCGCATTCCTCCCCCTCCGGCGCCCGAGCCTGCTCGTCGTCGCGGCGGCGCCGATCGTCGCAAACCTCCTGTCCCGGTGGCCGACCACGACCAGCCTCGACTCGCATTACCAGATTGTACTGGTGCCGATCCTGGTCGTCGCCGCGCTCGACGGCCTGCGGGCCCTGCCGGAGCGGCTCCACGCCACCGCCCTAGGGACGCTCGTCGCCGCGGCGCTCGTCGGCCACGTCCTCGAGGGAGGGACGCCGATCTCGGTGCCATTCGACTGGGGGGACTTCGGGCGCGACACGCGCGCCAGGGCAGCGCAGGCGATCGTCGACGAGATCCCCACGGGCGCCTCGGTGCAGGCGCCTTACGCGTTCTTGCCGCACCTCGCCGAGCGGATCGAGGTCCACGAGGCCCCTCCTGGGGATCGCGGAGCGGACTTCGTCGTGCTGGACGCGTGGCACAGGCAAGCCTGGGCCCACAGCGAGGATCTCCTAAGGACGGACGAGGAGCCCCTGGTGCGCCGCTGGCTCGCGCGCGAGGACCTTGGTCTCGTGGCCGCGCGGGGTCCCTACCTCCTCTTGAAGCGGGGAGCGCCGCCGCGCGGTGGCCTCGTCGCCCGCTATCTCGAGCGCCGCGCTCGAAGGCCGGAGGTGGGCACGCGCCTGTCGGCGTGCATCGGGCTTCGCAGCGCCTGGGTGGACGGTGACGAGCTCGTGCTCGAGCTGGTGGCGCGCGGGGAGTGCCCGAGCGACCTCGCGATTCGCATCGGGGCGAGTGGTCGCCCCCAGCGGGTGGACCCGCTGTTCGACGGGCTTCTGTCGCCCGCGCACCTCGAGCGCGGCGACCTGGTGGTCTCGCGCCACCGGTTCGACCGCAGCGAGCGCGAGCGCTGGAGTCGCCTCGGCGTCAGAGTCGGGCTGCTCAGGTCGAGCGGCGCCAGGCCCGCGCCGGAGGATCCCGCCTCCGTGAAGGTGCCGCTCCCGCGCGGAGCGCTCTTGGACCGGCCCGCGGTACGCCACCGCGCCGGTTCGGGGGCATGATGGCGACCCCGCGCCGGCCACTTGCGGGACGCTGACGCGGAAGGTCTTGCGCCAGGTACGCCAGCGGCGTATATGGGATTGGTGCCATGGCCGCTGATCGCCGTCGCCGAGACTGCCTCCTATCTTGCGTGGGCGAAGAAGGTGCTCGGCGAGGAGGAACGCAGCGCGATCGTCGACCTGCTCGCCGCAAATCCAACCTGCGGTGCTCTGCTGGGAGGCACCGGAGGCGTGCGGAAGATACGCTTCGCGCGGCGCGGCGCCGGGAAGAGCGGCGGTGTGCGCGTCATCTACTACTTCCACGACGTCAACCTGCCAGTCTACGTCTTGGCAGGCTTCGCGAAGAACGAGAAGGCGAACCTCTCCGCCAGGGAGCGAGCGCAGTTGCGAAGATTCGTGGACGAGCTGCGCGAGGAAAGAAGGTCGAAATGACGAAGCGAGCATTCGAGCGAATCCGTGCAGGCCTCGTAGACGCGATCGAGCACTCGCGCGGCGCCACGAAGCGTGCGCGGGTGCACGTCCCGCTGGCGCAGGGCGCGGATGTGGGAACGATCCGTCGCAAGCTCCGCCTCACACAGGAGCAGTTCGCTGCTCTGTGCGGCGTCAGCGTTGGTACGATTCGTAACTGGGAACAAGGTCGTCGCCGTCCGACGGGCCCCTCGCGAGCGCTGCTGCGACTAGTCGAGCTCGAGCCCGAGGCCGCGCTTCGGTCGATCCGCCGCCAGGCCGCGTAGAGCCCGGGCCTGCGCCCGCGCGGAGCGCTCTTGGACCGGCCCGCGGTACGCCACCGCGCCGGTTCGGGGGCATGATGGCGACCCCGCGCTGGCCACTTGCGGGACGCTGACGCCGTGATCATCGTGGGACCGTGGAAAGGCGATCGGGTCATGCGCTCGTCATGCGCGCTGCTGTCGTGCGGAAGCCGGGCTCGCCGCTTTCGATCGAGGCGCGGGCGCTGCCTCGAGCGCGCGGACAGGAGGTGGTCGTCCGGGTCCGGGGCGCAGGCGTCTGCCACACGGATCTCGAGCTGGCGGCAGACGAAGAACGCGAGGGAGCGAGCGTGCTGGGGCACGAGATCGCGGGCGAGGCCGATGGGATCGGTCCCGTGCTCGTCTACCCGGCATGGGGCTGCGGCCGGTGCGCGTACTGCCGGGCGGGCGACGAGCAGCTTTGCCCTCGCTCCGAGTTCGCCGGTTTCGGGCGCGACGGCGGCTTCGCCGAGCACGTGCTCGTTCCCTCGCGCAGGCACCTGTTCCCCCTCGGTGGTCTCGACCCCGTGCGCGCCGCGGTCCTGGCGGATGCCGGACTGACCGCCTACCGCGCCGTCCGTCGCGTGCGGTCCGCGCTACGCGATGGTGGCACGGCGATCGTGATCGGCGCCGGCGGCCTGGGCCAGTTCGCGCTCCAGTACCTGCGGCTGAGGACCCGCGTGAAGAGCGTCGTGGCCGTCGACAGCGCGCCCGAGAAGCGAGCGCGGGCGCTCGACCTGGGCGCCGACGAGGCGCTGGCGCCGCGACGCGGCCTCCCCGCCGCGCGTGCCGTTCTCGACTTCGTCGGGTCCGACTCCACCCTGCGGGCGGGTGCCCAGGCCCTCGAGCCCGGCGGCGCGTTCGTCCTCGTCGGCGCGGCCGGAGGAACGCTCGGATTCGGGCTCGAGACGGTCCCGGCCGACGCGACCTTCCTCTCGTCCATCTCCGGCTCCCTGGGCGATCTCGCAGCCGTGCTCGAGCACGCCCGCCGCGGCGACCTCGACTGGCACGTCGAGACCCTGCCGCTCGACAGGGTGAACGATGCCCTGGCCCGCCTGCGCCGCGGAGACGTGCTCGGTCGGCTCGTGCTGACTCCGTGAGGGCCAAGCGACGACAAAACGTCCCGCCCGGCGCGCGGTGATCGTACCATCGCCGGGTGGCTCGACGCCCGAGTTGGCCGCTCCCCGCCCTGACACTGCTCGCCCTCGCCGGTTGCAGCCTGATCTTCCCGCTCGGCGCATTGGACCCCGACGCCGCAGACGCCGACGCGGATTCCGACTCGGACACGGACTCGGACTCGGACACCGATTCTGACTCGGACACGGACACGGATTCTGACTCGGACTCGGACTCGGATACGGACTCGGACTCGGACTCGGATACGGACTCGGATACGGACTCGGACTCGGACTCGGACTCGGATACGGACTCGGACTCGGATACGGACTCGGACTCGGATGGCGACGGCGACGGCGACGGTGACGGCGACGCAGACGGTGACGCAGACGGCGACGCAGACGGTGACGCAGACGGCGACGGTGACGCAGACGGCGACGGCGATGCCGGCCCATGCGACCAGCGGTGCGCCCCCCTCGAGCAGGGGGCCGTCTGCCGCCAATGCCCAGGCGGCTGTATCGATGTCGCCGCCGCCGACGACCTCAACTGCGGCGAGTGCGCCCACTGGTGCATCAACGCATCTTGCCAGGCCGGCGCCTGCGACTGTGACGACGGCCTCACGCCCTGCTGGCTGAACAACCTCAACTCGACCCTCTGCGCGGACACGCAGCTGGACCCGCAGCACTGCGGCGGTTGCGACACGGAGTGCGCCTCGGGTGCCACCTGCGATCTCGGCATATGCACCTGTCTGGCGACCGACGAGCCGTGCACCGACGCGAAAGGGCTGCCGAAATGCTGCCAGATCGACCACTGCGTCGAAGGCGCCGGCTGCATGTAGAGCCGGCGGTCAATCGGCGGCGCAGTCGGAGCCTCCGAACGCCACGATCTGATCCCGCAGGAACTGGCGGAGCGCCTCGACGTTCTCGTCGAAAACAGCGCCCGCGCCGAGCGGGTCCCCGACCGCCTCGTCGCGGATCAGCTCGACCGACGACACCAGCTCCGCGTCCACGACGGAGCAGGACATGGCCGTCTGGACGAGCTCGGCGATCGTGCCGTCGATGTCCGCGCCCAGCTCGATCTGCCGGATCAGGACTGGATCCTGGTACGGCTCGCCGGTCAGCGAGTCGGCGGCCCACGGCGAGTACGCCCATGGCTCCCACGGATCGACCGGGTAGGTCATGTCGAAGTCCAGGTCCCAGGGGATGATCCGCCAGAAGCCCGTGTCGTCGTACAGGTAGTAGTTGTTGCCGTCCGACGAGAACGAGTCGATCGAGCCCATCACGGACCTGGCGACCGACTCCTTCAGAAAGCCCTCCAGGTCGAGAGCGCGCGCGAGATCCTCGTCGGAGCCCGAGGCGATCAGTCGCGTCAGCTCCACGAGATCCGAGCCATCGGCCTCGCCCATCTGCGGGTTGTAGTACGCGAGCGGATCGTCCAGCGGCATCAGCCCGTGGCCCCAGGCGCCCTGCACGGTGTCGTACAGGATGCCGTCGTCGTTGCCGAACCATCTGTCGAGGAATCGGTCGTCGATCGCCTCGAGCACCACGTACAGACCCAGCCGGTCGCCGTTGACGACGAGACTTGCCCAACCGGTGCGGGCCGCCGGCACGCCGAAGCGGCGAAAGATCGCCGTCCCCAGGCGCTCGCGCAGGTAGGACGGATCCTGCGTCGAGTTGTCGAGCTTGAGCTGCTCCAGCCCACGCCACTTTCGGCCGCGCTCGAAGTGGTCGAACGCGATCTTGATGTTGGGCTTGTCCGGGTTGTAGCTGCCCATGCCGAAGGCCCGCAGCCCGACCTCGCCGGCGCTCTCGCCGTCCCAGCGAAGCTCGCCGGCCCACCACTCGCGTCCGTTGCGCAGTGCCTCCCAGTCGGCAGCGTCCATGTCGATCCGGATCTCGTGGATCGCGCCGACGTCGAACACGTCCTCGGCGTCCCCCTCGGCCCGCGCATCGGGAGCGTCGGCGGCGTCGGCCGCGGCGTCGATCTCGGCATCACGGCCCTGGGCACCGGCATCGTCACCCGCCGGCTCGCCGGGGGCGCCGCCGTCCACGCACCCGGCCACGGCCGCGAGCGGCAACAAGTTGACGGCGGCCATGCGCATGGCGCGTCGCGCTGCGAAAACGGTGCCGCGAATGCCCGCGCCGTGTCCGAACGCGGAAGGAGGGTCCGCGGCCCGGCGTTTCTCCACGTGCCGGACAGACCGGCCCAGTCGGCCGATCACCTCGCGGCCGCGGCTTCGAAGTGCGCGAGGACGCGAGCCTCGGTCAGCGCCTCGTCGTAGAGCGCGACCTCGTCGATCGTCGCCGCGAGGTACTTCCACTCGGAGGGTCCGGCCACGAGCAAGGGCGCCTCGGTCGGGGTCACCGAGTCGCCCGAGGTGCTCCTGCCGAGCTCCTCGCCATCCACGTACATGACCAGGAGCTCGCCGTCGAACGTGACCACGACGTGGCTGAACTCCCCTGGCGGGAGCCTGGGTCCTCGAACCAGGTCGTCCTCCCGGTAGAAGACGAGGTTCCCGTCGGCCAGGTGGATGACGAGCAGCCATCCCAGGTAGCCCTTCCCTTCGACCCAGTCCGTCTTTGCCAGGACCACGCCATCGTAGTCCTGTCCCGGCTCGATCCAGAGCTCCACCGAGAAGGGCGAGCTGCCCTCGAAGTCGAAGCGGTCTCCGATGCTCATGTTCCCCAGATCGAAGCGCGCAGCCGTGTTGCCGCTCGCGAGAGCCCCCAGGACGCCCAGGGTCACGCCGTCCTGGTACAGGCCGTCGTTTCCGTTTCCGCTCGCATCCACGGCGTCAGGTAGCTCCACCTCGTCGAGACGCCAGTAGCCCACCGGCCGATCGGCGAGGACCTCGTCGAGGTATCGGTCCTCGCTGCCGGCATCGACGCCGCCGTCGATCACGGCTGGCGGGCCGGCGTCCACACCGCCGTCGATTCCGCCATCGATGGGGACGCAAACCTCGGAGACGCAGCCCTCGCCATCATCACATCCGCGAGCCGGGACGACCTGAAGGAACACCTCGAGCGTTCCTCGCGTTCCCGCTTCGACCTCGATCGGAGCGCAGCCGGCGGCGTAGGTGACGCACCCGGCCTCCCGAGCCACGGCGTACAGACCGTACCGGCCGGGCCTGAGCGCCCCGAGGGCAGACGCTCCCGTGGCGTCGGCGACCGCGTGGGCGATCGGGGAGTCGGCGCCGCCGGCGTCCTCGCATGAGGCGATCACGAAGACGTCGACCCTGACCGCCCTGTCCATTCCGCCTGGCACATGGGCGACGACACGGTACTGCCCGGCGTCCTCGCAGGCGAGGATGCACGCGAGCAGGACGAGCGGCCGGCGGAGGCGCAGCACGTCCAGAGGATAACCCGGGTCGCGTCACCCGATGGCGACGGTCGAGAGTACCCACCAGAGCGAGGTCAGGTGGCCTCACGACACGCAGATCCGCGGGCGGCGCGCGTGCGGTGAGGAGCGTTTGGTGCGCCACGCGAGCGCAGCGCGCTCCTCGCCACGATGGCATCGACCGTGCAATTCGACTCCTCGCTCGCGGGAGGAGAGAACGCGGCGCTCGATCGCAGGATCGAGATCGGGCTCGGCATGCCGGCCCGATCTCGATCCTGCGCGCGGCGAGCGTGCCGCCGCCTCCCGCCGACGACTTCAGGAGGTGATGCCGGATGAACAGGGTCGGCGTGGCGCTGTCGTGTCTTCTCGCGATCTCCTGCGGGGCCCCGAAGGGTCCAGGTGGTGCTCCGGCCGATTCTGGCCTGCCCGACTGTGTCGACGCGGACGGCGACGGGCGCGGCGATCTCTGCGCCGAAGCCGACTGCGACGACGGCGATCCGGAGGTGTGGGCCGACGCGGACTGCCTCGCGCGCTGCGCCGGCGACCCGCAGGCGACGGGATGCCCGTGCGACCCCGACGCGAACGCTGAACCGATCGCCTGCTACCGCGGCGCGGCCGGGACCGAGAGCGTCGGCGACTGCCGCGCGGGCCGCCGCACGTGCGGCGAAGAGGGCTGGTCGGCCTGCGAGGGCGAGGTGGTCCCGGCCGAGGAGATCTGCGACGGCACGGACGACGACTGCGACGGCGAGGTCGACGAGGGCGTGAAGAACGCGTGCGGGGGCTGTGGCCCGTGCGAGCGCGGCTGCGCGGGACCCGCGGACGGCTGCGAGGACTGGTCCGACGACGAGATGACCGCCGGCATCGGAGAGACGGACGAGGGCTGGCTCGTCCTCGACAACCAGTCGGTCGATCGCCACGTCATCTGGCCCTCGTCGGCCGGGACTGGGCAGGTCTACCGGGTCGACTCGAGCACGCTCGCGATCGAGGCGGCCTTCTGGTCCGGTCCTGGAGGCTCGAACGAGAGCCCGTCGCGGTCCGGCGTCGACGACTCGGGCAACCTCGTCATCGCCAACAGGACGTTCGTCGGCGACACGCTGGGCTCGATCACGAAGATCGCCGCCGATCCCGGGGCGTGCCCCGACCGCGACGGCGACGGGCTCGTCGAGACCTCCTCACGATGGGACGACAAGCTCGCGTTCAGGACGCACGAGGACTGGGACGACGACTGCATCCTCTGGCATACGGTCGTCGGCGGGCCGAACGCCGTGCCCCGCGCCGTCGCGCTGCACACGGAGATGGATCTCGACGGCGTCGCCCACGAGGTCGGCTGGGTCGGCCTCTACGGCGAGTCGAAGTTCGTGCAGTTCGACGCCACGAGCGGCGAGCTCACGGGCATCGAGGCGCCGACGCCGGGCTTCAACCCGTACGGGGGCGCCGTGGATCGGGGAGGCTGGATCTGGGTCACCGGCTTGACGGCGGGCAGCGTGGGGCGCTTCGACACGGCGAACCCCGCCGCGAGCTTCGAGACGCTGGCCCTTCCCGCAGGCGCCGCGGCGTACCGCGTGATCGTCGACGAGAACGACGTGCCCTGGGTCGCCGGATCGAACGCCTTCCGGCTGGACCGCGACACCGGGACCTGGCAATCGGCTGGTCTGCCGGAGTCTCCGGGCAACATCGCGTCGGACGGCGTCGGAACCGTCTGGGCTGCTTCGTACACGTACTCGCAGCGCGTCTATCGGATCGCGAACGACGACGCCATGGCCTTCCACTCGATCGAGACGCCGGGGACGGCGACGTTCGGGATGGCCGTGGACTTCGACGGCCACGCGTGGACCTTCGGCTACAACGACGGCACGGCGTCCGTGATCGACCTCGTGACCGAGGAGGTCACGCACATCTTCAATGACTGCGCCGGCGGCCCTTGCCTGAGCTACCCGTACGTTCGCGGCGACATCACGGGCCTTCAGCGCCGCAATGCGGTTAGCCCTCGGGGCGGGTGGTCGAGGTTGTACGAAGGCTGCGGCGCCGAGACCGACTGGAAGGCCATCGTGATCGACGCGGACGCTCCGCCCGGCACGAACGTCCGAGTCTCGGCGCGGACGAGCGCTGTCTTGCTCGACCTTCAGGCCGGGGACTGGGTGACCGTGGCGAGCATTCCGCCCGATGGTCCCGAGATCGACCTGGACGCCGCCTTCGCCGCGGCGGGGGTCGCCGACGGAACCTTCCTCGAGATCGAGGTGGTCCTCGAGTCGCAGGACCACGAGACCTCCCCGACCGTGCGCGGCATCGACGTCCGCTGGCTCTGCCCCGAAGACCTCCAGTAGCCCGCGAAAACGCCGGCTTCGGGCAGCCCGGTTCACTTCGCGGTCTTTTTCGCTTGACGCCCTCGACGACCCGGCTTATTGAGCTATCACTCAATGAGCAATGACTCACTGGCGGGGCGCGCGGCCCAAAAGGCGGACACGAGGAGACGGATCCTCGAGAAGGCCAAGGTCCTCTGCGCTCGCCACGGTTTCGCCCGGACTCGCACGGTCGACGTGGCCCGAGCCGCCCGCGTCTCGCACGGGTCGGTCTTCGTGCACTTCCCGTCGCGAGACGACCTCTTCGATGCGGTCCTCTTCGAGATGGCACGGGAGATCACCGACGCCCTGCACGCGCTCGCCACCGAGGGAGCGTCGTTGCGCGAGGTCCTCGCCGCGCACCTCGAGTGCCTCGCCGACCGAGAGGACCAAATTCGCTGGCTCCTCGTGGACGCGCCGGTGCTGCCGGAGAGCTTCCGCCTCGCGTGGGTGAGCCTGCAGTCGGCGATCTCCTTCCACGTGTCGGCGGCCGCAGAGCGAGAGATGGCGAGCGGAAAGGTCCGGCGGATGCCGCTGCACCTCCTCTTCAACACCTGGATCGGGCTCGTGAACCACTACGTCGTCAACCGGGAGCTGTTCGCGCCGGGCAAGTCGGTGCTTCGAACGCACGGCCGAATGCTCCTCGATCACTTCCTGGGTCTCGTGGAGACGAACGACAGAAAAGGAGAAGGACGATGAACGCGAATCAGACGAACTGCATCAGCTGCGGAATGCCCATGCGCTCGGCCGCCGAGCACGCGATGAGCGACGAGGCGAAGAACTACTGCTTCCACTGCGCGCGGCCCGACGGCTCGATGAAGAGCTACGACGAGGTCGTGGCGGGCATGGCGGGCTTCCTCAAGCAGACGCAGGGCATGGACGAGAAGGTGGCCCGCGAGGCGGCCAAGGGAATGCTGTCGAAGATGCCGGCCTGGTGCGGCCGCTAGTGGGAGGTGCGCCATGGGCGTGATCGAGAAGCTCTCCTCGTCGATCGGAACGAGGACTCAGGAAGCGAACGTGAAGGTCGCCCGGACGTGCCTGGCCGATCCGCGGCACCTGGAGGAGATCGCGGAGGCGCTCGCCGGAAAGGACGCGCGCCTCGCGGGCGATTGCGCCGAGGTCATGACCAAGGTCGCCCAAGAGAAGCCGGAGCTCGTCGCGCCGCACGCCGGGACCCTCCTGGCCATGCTCGACCACCTGAACGGCCGCGTGCGCTGGGAGTCGGCGCACGCGCTCGCCCTGGTCTCGAGCCTGGCTCGACGGCTCGTCAGGGGCGCGCTTCCGCGGCTCGGAAGCATCGTCCGCCGCGACGAGAGCGTGATTGTCCGTGACTACGTCCTCGACACGATCGCCACGTACGGCGGGACCGGACCGAAGGCGGCGGTCGAGGCGTTCCCGCTCTTGTGCGAGGGCCTCGACGCCTTCAACTCGAAGCACGCGGCCAGGGTGCTCGCGGGCCTCGAGGGGGTCGCCAGGGCGGCGCCGAGGTTGTCCGCCGAGATCCGCACGCAGGCAGTCCGCTTCGAGGGCCACCACCGCCCCGGAATCCGGAAGGCGGCACGCTCGCTGCTTCGCTCTCTCGGGAGCGCCACGGCGTGATGCTCCGCTTCGAGCCGTACCAGGCCCGGCGGATCGTCAACGTGCACCGCCATGTGGACGGCCCGTGGTTCTGGGACAAGTACACCGCCCACCCCTACGTGGGGTGCCGGAGTGGCTGCTCGTTCTGCTTCCTGCGGGGCGGCCGCTACTCCGGCACACGGGAGCCCTCGGATCTCGATCAGGTCATCCGGGTCAAGGAGAACGCGCCCGCGCTCCTGCGAAGGGAGCTCGGCCGCCTGGAGCGCGAGGTCCTCGTCTGCGGCGACTGGCAAGAGCCGGCCGAGAGCCGCTACCGGCTCTCCCGCGCGATGCTCGAGGTCGTGCGGGACCTCGGGTTCCCGCTCCTCGTCATCGAGCGTTCGCCGTCCGTCGTCCGCGACGTCGATCTGCTCGTCGAGATCGGACGGCGGTCGTGGGCCGGCGTGCTCTTCAGCATCAGCAACCTCGACCGCTCGCTCAAGGCCGCCTTCGAGCCCAGGAGCCCCGGGGTTCGCGGCCGCCTCGAGGCGATGGCGAGGCTGGCGGGAGCCGGCGTCCACGTTGGAACGGCGCTCACGCCGATCATCCCCGCGGTGGGCGACGACCTGCGCCACCTCGACGACGTGGTGCGCGCCACGCGTGACCACGGCGGCGCCTTCGTGCTGGCAGGCGGCATGACGCTGGACGGCGCCCAGCGCGAGCTGACTCTCGGGGCCGCGCGCCGGTTCGACCCCGCCCTGCCGTCGAGATGGACCGAGCTGTACGGCGACGCGTCACCGCACCAGGGCGGCGCCTCGCCGTCGTCCGGGTATCAGTCGCGGATCGGCCTCCTCGTCAGGGAGCTCTGCGCGCGCCACGAGCTCTGCGACCGGATCCCCCGCCCGATTCTGCCCGGGCCGAGGGCCGCCAACAAGCGGGTCGCCGAGCGCCTGTTCCTCCGCACGTACGACCTCGAGCTCGACCGCGCGCCGTCCCACCGGGTCTGGGCCCATCGCAAGGCAGCCTGGGCAATCGACGAGTTGCCCGAGAACGTTGCTGACATCCACCGCGCCCGGGGCGTGCGCGGCCTCGCGGAGGTCCCCGCCGTCGGCGGCACGATCGCGCGCGAGATCGCGACATGGCTCGAGCGCGATCCCGATCTCGCGGCGCGCTCCGCCGACAGCGTCGGGAGCGAGACGGGCGGCTCGCGCACGGGCGAGCAGCTCGAGCTCCGGCTGCGCTGAGCTACTGCGTCAGCCGCCCTGATGGCTGACAGCCGCGAGGAGCTCGACGAGCGCAGGGTCGAGCTCGACGGGTCTCTCGAGGCTCGGGAGATGAGACAACGGCCCGCTATCGTGCCAGACCGCCGCACGTTGACGTGGTCGTGGTCGTGGTCGTGGACTTTGACGGCGACGACGACGTGGACGTAGGCGATCCAGTTCGCCGCGACCCGGCCCGCGTCAACGACGGAGCGTCCAGGTCCACGTCGTCGTCGCCGTCAATGTCCACGACCACGTCAAAGTCAACGTCCACCTCGGTGCGCCCAGTCCCTGCTGGGCTCTCTGGCCTCTCAGCGGCCCGTTGAGATGAAATGCGCCGGATCCGTGTGCTCCATCACCGGTTTGCCAGAGTACGGTAGCCCTTGCCCCGGAGCAGACGTTCGTCGCCGGTGACGAGCGTGAGATCGAAGACCTCGGCGGTGGCTGCGAGGAACCGATCGGCGGGGTCCTGATACGGCACACGCACCGAGCGGCTGCGCTGAGCTACCTCGCGGTTGATGGCTGCCTCGTACGTGGGTGCGCGCAACCAGGCAGCCTCGATCCACTCCAGAGGGTCACCGTCGACGACGACGCGCCCCTTCTCTACCAGCAGCAGGAGCTCCCATATGCTGATCGGAGAGACCCAGATCTCGTTGCCGGGCGCCACCAGGGCGGAAGCCACCCGCCGCGCGAGGCGCTCCGGCTCCAGGTGGCTCCAGAGCCAGATGTGCGTGTCGAGAAGCAACCTCACCGAGTTGCGTCCCAGTCGACGAGCTCGCTGCTCGGCCGCGTGATGTCGCCCTCGATACGGGCCGTGCCCCGCAAGGAGCCGAGCCAGCTCCTCGCCTGTGGCTCGGGAGCAGGCGGAACGACGTCGGCCACGGGCTTGCCGAACCGGGTCACGCGCAGCGGGCGCCCGGTACGGCGAACGCGTTCGAGAGTCGCCAGGCAGGTCGCCTTGAACTTCGAGATCGGCATCGTCTCCATCGTCCATCACGACTACCATGGTCAAAGACCATGGTCAAAGGCGTCGTGCGAGCTGCCCCTGCGTCAGTCGCGATGATCGCCGGCGGTCGCCTCGGTCATGCCGCGGTCGAGCCACGCCTCGTACCACTGGGCGAACGTGAGACGTGAGCCTCCCGCCCCCTCGTGCGGACGAAGGCCCTGGTTCTCGGCCCGCCCGTCGTACCAGACGTTGCCGCGCTCGACGCCTGTCACGACCAGCCAGGTCCTCAGCGCGCACCCGTGATGGCAGATGGGAATCGCGCCGTCGACCAGCGATGGATCCCAGTAGACCGCGTCCAGCTCGGCATTCCACAGGTTCTCCGCCTCGTCGGACTCGAAGCTCTCTGGCGGCGCGAGGCGCTCAGCCGGCAGATTCCAGGCAGTCGAGTGTGGAAATGGCCGGCGCAGGACGCCGACGATTCCATCTCCCTCGGTCCAGGGCGCATGCCCCCAGCCGTCGTCCATCTCGCCGAGAGAGAAGACGCCGTAGAACGGGCCGGCGCCGCCGTTGCCGATCTTCGTCAGGTACTCGCGGTAGTCTTCCGGCAACCGCGACAGACCATGTTCGGCCTCGAAACCGGTCACCGCCTTCTCCTCCACGGGCGGCCTGAGCGCGTAGCCGTGGGCCGCGACGCCGAACAGCGAACGTCGCGCATCCAGATCGCGCAGACGGGTGAGCTTCGCCATGATCCGGTCCACGTCCAGCGCCGACCCCGAGGCTTTCACGCCGTCCACGGACTCGGCCCTACCACGCCGCGGCCCGCCGAGCCTCCTCGGCGAAGGCCTGGACGACGTCCGGCCGGCAGAGGACGACGATGGCCCAGATCGCGAGCGGCAGGCAGCCGCAGACGAGCGACAGGATCGCGGCCGTCATCGCGAGGCCGCGGTGGCGCAGGCGCCGCATCTGCAGCCCGCCCACGATGACGAGCACCGCGACGGCAGCGAAGACGATCTGGGCCACGAGGTTCAGGGCGGGCGGGGTCGCGCCCGGTTCGAGCGGGCCGCCGGCCATCTGGACCAGGGAGTAGAGGGCACCTCCGATCCAGAGGAGGAGCCAGAGCGCTCCGGTGACCACGACGCCGATGGCCGGGGCTCTCACGGCCCTGGCGGCCGATTCCTTCGCTCCCGTCGTCGAGCTCACTGCTCGCTCCACAGCCGCTCGAGCGCCGTCGAATGAGCCATCGGGCGCCTCCTACTGCGTATTCCGCTCAACTCGGGCACCGAGTCCGCCCGCACCTGACCACTCGTTCCGGAGCACTCGGGCGTCCGGTCGGAGCGAAGCGACGGGTGCCGTCTGACCCGTCGGAGCGAAGCGACGCGTGGATGGTCAGTTCCTG
>JACPQR010000162.1 GCA_016190375.1 Deltaproteobacteria bacterium | reverse complement strand
GTCGGCTCCGGTGGTCTGCTCGGCAATCGCGATTATCCCCCGTCGGGGACTCCGCGGCGTCGTCAGCAGCGCAAGGATTTGCCGTGTCCCGATGCCTGGAAACCGGGAACTGCACCCATCTGGAATCCGCGCTTCGAGGCTATCCTCGTCCGATGGCACGAAGTGGCGACTTGCAGAAGCTACGAGATGCGATCGAGGCCGTGGACCGCGAGATCCTGGCGGGCCTTCGAGCGAGGATGCAGCTCGTCGAGAAGGTGGCGGCGGTCAAGCTCCAGGCGGCCGTTCCCCTGAGGGACCGCCTCCGCGAGGAGCAGGTCTTGGGCCGCATCCGCAGGACGGCGCGGCGCCTCGGGCTCGACTCGCACGAGATCGAGCGCGTCTACCGCGTGATCCTCGAGATGTCCGTGGCGCGCCAGGTCGCCCACGTCCGATCGCGCGGGACGGCGCCGCTCAGGGTCGCCTACCAGGGCGTCGAGGGCTCGTACAGCCATCTGACCGCGCAGCGACGCTACGCCGGTCGCAAGGGCGGGGTCCTTCTGGCCGGATGCGAGAGCTTCCGCGAGGCCGTCATGGCCGTTCGCTCCGGCGCCGCCGATCTGGCGCTCCTGCCTATCGAGAACACGACGGCCGGCAGCATCGACGAGACGTACGACCTGCTCGCCGAGGGGGGCCTGTGCATCACCGCGGAGGTCGTCACAGCGGTCGAGCATTGCCTGCTGGGTCTGCCCGGCGCGACGATCGAGGGCGTCCGGACGGTGATCAGCCACCCCCAGGCGCTCGCTCAGTGCGACGAGTACCTCGCGCGCCTCGGCGGCGTGCGCCGGCAGGCCGTCTTCGACACGGCCGGAGCTGCTCGCATGGTCAGGGAAGAGGCCGATCCGAGCCTCGCAGCCATCGCCAGCGAGTCGGCGGCGCGCAACTTCGGCCTCGAGGTCCTGCGCCGCGGCGTGCAGTCGCAGGCGGGCAACTACACCCGCTTCGTCGAGGTCGCGCTCGAAGCGCCTCCCTGCCCGCCCGGCTCCCGGTGCAAGACGTCGCTTCTGCTCGTCCTCGAGGATCGTCCCAACGCTCTGGGCTCGGTCCTGGGGCACTTCGGCTCCCGCGGCGTGAACCTGACGAAGCTCGAGTCCCGGCCGCAGCCTGGAGCGCCGTGGCACTACCGCTTCTACATGGACATCCAGGGTCACTGCGCGTCCCGCCCGGTCGCGGAGGCGCTCACGGCAATCCGACCGCTGACGACCGAGCTCAGAGTCCTGGGGACCTACCTCACGGCCGGAACTCCGGGAGCGTCGACGGGTCGATCTCGAGCGGGCCGCAGCTCTGTGGCCCGCAAGGCTCGTCCCCGCAAGGATCCGTGAGACAGCGGCGCGCCAGGAGCAGGTCGAGGCGGCGCATTCTACCCCCCGAGAACCACGTCACGACCTCGGTCGTGAACAGCCGGGCGGACGACTTCTGCGCCTCGACCGCGATCGTGATCCTCTCGTCCGGATCGTGTCCTTCGCGCGGGACCACGCCGAAGTCCGCCGGCAGCGCCACCTGGTCGGGCGCGTCGCCGAGCCGGAGTGGCCGCTCGGTGACGAGCCCGGCCTGATCGTCCAGAACGCGCACGACCAGACCGTCGATCTCGCCCGGCACGTCGGCGTCCGTGTCGAGGACGACGACGATCTCCGTCGCCGGGTCGGCGCCGCAGCCGCACGACACGGCGGCGGCCACCACGAGAGCACACCGGTATCTCACTGGAGCTCGAGGGCCTCGACGATGAAGTCGAGGGAGCCGTCGTAGTACGGCTCGTTCTCGGGCGGCCAGAGGAGGATCGCGCCCACGACCGCGCCCGCGGTGAGCGCCGCCGCGCCTGCCCAGAACCACCAGCGCTCGAGGATCGTCCTCGGCCGTTCGACGACGACGAGCCTGAGCGCCAGCCGGTCGTGCGAGCCGGGTCTCACCTCGATCCGGCGCCGGACCGTGCCGTGGCCCGACGCCGCGAGCTCCAGGTCGTGGTGCCCGGGCGTGAGGTCCGCGGCGAACCGCCCGTGGCCGACGAGCCGCCCGTCGAGCCGGATCTCCGCCTCGGGCGTCCCCGAGTCCACGACCAGGTGGCCGGGCAGCGGATGGGCGGACACGTCGAGCACGAGCCGCGCGGAGCCGCCGGGATCGACCTCCACCTCGCGCCTCGCGGGCTGGTAGCCCTCCCGGCTCGCCCGAACGACGTGCCTGCCCGGATCGGCCTCGACCTCGTACTGGCCATCGCCGGTGGCGATCGATTCCTCGTCCATCACCACCTGGGTCGCTCCGCCCCGCACGCCGACGTGCACGTGGGCCAGTGCGCCGGTCAGCTCGCCGACGATCGAGGTCGCGTTCGCGCGCATCTGGGCGTGCCTCCTCGTGGCGACTTCGAGGAAACGACCGAACGCAGCGATCGCCTTCCGGTACCTCCCCATTCCCCGGTAGGCGAGGCCGAGGTTGAACAGCGCGGGCGGCGACTCCTGCGCCTCGATCGACTCCTCGAGCTCGCCCGCCGCGTCCGCGTAGCGCAGATCGTCGAGGAGGCGAACGCCGCGCTCGAAGTGCTCCCTCGCGATCGCTTCGCTGCGCTGGGCGACCGCGGGCACCGGAGAAGACGCGAGCGCGACCAGGACGAGCGGGCCACAGGCCCCGATCGGCCTCACCGCCAGCTCCGGATCGGGTCGAGCCTCGAGCGCTCGGTCGCGGGCGCAGAGGGTGGCGAGTGCCGGCGGCGCACCTTGCGCCGGGCGAGTGGCCGCGGCTCCGCCTCGGGCGCGTCGGCCGCGGCCGCGGCAGCCGCGGGCGCCGCGGCCTCCGCTTCGAAGACGGCTTGCGGCTGCGAGCGCGGCGAGCTCGACTCGCGAACGGCCGCCCGTGGCGTGCGTCGAGCGCTCGGAGCAGGTGCCCTTCGAGACTCCCGCGCGGGCAGCGCGGCGAGGAGCGCCAGGAGGACTCCCATGACCAGCACGAACGCGGCGATCAACACCAGAGCGCGACCCCTCCTCGGGGTAGCGGCAGCCACCGTCACGGCCGGAGCAGCGACGACGGGCGGATCGACGATCGTCCCGGCACCGGCGAAGACCGGCGCCGCGCCCGACAGCGACACCGTCGGAGTCGTCGAGGAGATCGTGACGAGCTCCCAGTCCGCAGCCGAGATCCGTGCCCCGCCCTCACGAAGCGCCCTCGCCATCTCGGCGGCGGTCTGCCATCGCTCGGCGCGTTCGCGCCGCAGCGCCCGCATCACCACGCTCGCGATCGCCGCCGGCACGTCGGGACGCAGCCTCGACAGGTGCGGCGCATCCTCCGTGAGGATCCGGCTGAGCAGCCGGTTGTAGTTCTCCTCGCTGAAGGGAGGGTGGCCGCAGAGCCCGTGGTAGAGGAGGACCCCCACCGACCACACGTCGGTCCGCGCGTCGACCTGCGCCCCTCGCGCCTGCTCGGGGCTCATGTAGTCGGGCGTGCCGAGCGCCGTCCCGTCCATCGTCTTCCACCCATCCGGCCCGGCCGTCAGCTCCTTCGCGAGCCCGAAGTCGAGGAGCTTGACCCGGGGCTCGCCGCGATCGTTGGTCGTGAGGAAGACGTTCTCGGGCTTGACGTCGCGATGGATGATCCCCCGCTCGTGCGCGGCGTGCAGCGCCTCGAGCACCTGTACCGTGATCGCCACCATCTCCATGGCGGTCAGCCGGCGCTCCTCGAGCGCCATCTGGAGGTCGGTCCCGGCGAGGAGCTCGAGCACCAGGTACGGTGAGCCGTCCTCCGTCTGGCCGGCGTCGAGCACGTCGACGATCGCCGGATGTCCTATCGCCGACGCGGCCCTGGCCTCGACGAGGAGGCGCGCGCTGTTCCGGGGATCGCGCCCCTTGCCGATCATCAACTTGAGCGCCACGTGCCGCTCGGTGAAGCGGTGGCGCGCTTCGTAGACCGCCCCCATGCCGCCGACCCCGAGCACGCGCAAGAGCTCGTACTTGCCGGCGATGGTCGAGCCGAGACGCGCGTTGACCTCGTCGTCCGGGATCAGCACGTACAGTTACCCGAGATGATTCTACGGCCTGCCGCCGCTCGCGGATATAGGCCGGCTCAGGGATACGTCGCGACCACGTCGCGGCTCGGCCGCTCGATGCTCTCGACCGCCGACGTGACAAGATCGCGACCGGACTCGCAGAAGTAGAGCGACTCGCCGGGCTGCGGTCGGCCGGGGTTCGGCATGATGCCGCCCGTGACGCTGAAGCGGAGGCTCCCGTGCACGCGGGACGTCAGCGCACGGTGGCCGCGTAGCCAGCCCCCCGTCCGCCGGTCCCGGACCGCCACGCAGACACCGGCCCGCACGTGGTACTCGGTGTTCCGGGTCACGTAGACCGTGTGGATTCGGCGCTCCAGCCTCCCTCGAACCTCGAGCTCCGACTCTTTCATCGCGGGCACCTACCTTGCCGCACATGTTAGGGACGCCGCCACGGCAGCGGCAAGTTTTTTGGGAAATCAGGGAAAACGGGACTAACGGAGAGATCGCCCGTCGCGATATCATCCTGGGGCTAACCCCTGACCGGGTCCGGCCCTACCGGATCCGCACGGCGAGGGTCTGAACCAGATGAAACCGCTAAGCTTCCCTTCCCTGCTCTGCCTTCTCCTCCTCGGAGGCTCCTGCAACGACGTCCCCGACAACCTGGTGTGGCAGAGAGCGGGCGAGCCGGAGTGCATCGACGAGGACGGCGACGGCTTCGGAGCTGGCTGCGCCATCGGCGAGGACTGCGACGACGGGAGCGATCTGTTCCACGACGACTGCGAGCTCTGCGAGACCGAGCACCTCACGGGCTGCCGGTGCGACCCCGAGACCGACGACGACGAGCCGTTCTACACCGGTCCTGACGACACCGAGGGCGTCGGCGAATGTCGCGCCGGGCGGCGGGGCTGTGTCGATGGCCGGTGGGCCGTGACCCTGCAGGACCGGACCCCGAACGCGGGCGAGATCTGCGGCAACGGGCTCGACGACAACTGTGACGGGGAGTTCGACGAGAACCGGTTCGAGTGCGAGAACTGCGACCCGAGCTGTCACACGGGCAGCGGCGGAGACGGGATCTGGAACGACGACCCGCTCAGCCAGGAAGGTCTCGAGGAGACCGAGGACGGCGGCCTGACGCTGCACGAGGAGCGCAGCACCTTCTCGCACGCGTGGATCGCGAACGACGGAGAGGCGACCGTCTCCAAGATCGAGACCGCGACCGGGGACGAGGTCGCACGGTATTACACGGGTATCGCCGAGATCGGCGAGGCCAACCGGCCGTCGCGAACCGCGGTGGATCGCAACGGCGACGTCTACGTCGCGAACCGCGCCTTCGGTTTCCAGGGCTCGGTGACGAAGATCGCGGGCACGCGCGAGGCCTGCGTCGACCGGAACCTCGACGGCGACATCGACACGTCCTCGGATCCGGTGCCGCTCGCGTACGGCGAGGACGAGTGCGTCCTGTGGACGGTGCCGCTCTCGGGCGTGGACGCGATCCCGCGAGCCGTGGCGGTCGACGAGGGCGACGAAGAGGCGCCAGCCGGTTACCCGTGGGTCGGCACCTTCAACGACCGCGAGGGAGAGGGCTCGACCGACAGCGGCCGGGCGTTCAAGCTCGATCCAGAGAGCGGCGCGGCGCTCGAGTCGCGCGCGCTGCCCATCCAGCCCTACGGCGCCATCGTGGACTCCTCGAACCGGCTCTGGTTCACGGCCTGGGGGGAGAACGCCCTCGTCTCGGTCGACACGGTCACCGCAGAGGTCGGACCGGCGATCGCGAAGGACGAGCCCTTCGGCTGCGACCAGACCTACGGGATCGCGGTCGACGCGAACGGGCGGATCTGGACCGGCGGCTGGACCTGCGAGTGCGCATACCGCTACGACCCCGCAGACCAGACCTGGACGACGATCGATCTGCGCGGCCGCGGAACCACCCGCGGCGTCGGACCGGACGCGCTCGGCAACATGTGGATCACTCACTACACCGCGCCGGGCGGGCTCAGCCGCGTGCCGATCGACGTCGAGGGCGCGGTCGTCGGGATCGAGGCGACCGAGCTCGTGCCCATGCAGGGCGACGCCGACGGAACTGTCGGCGTCGGGGCCGACTTCGAGGGCAACCTCTGGATCGTCAACCGCGACTCGTCCACCACGACGCGCCTGAACCTCGACTCCATGGAGCAGTCGGCGTTCGCGACCGGGCTGACGCCCTACACCTACAGCGACTTCACGGGCTTCCAGCTCATCACGAACCTGACGCCCGAGGGCTTCTACCGGCAGGACTTCGAGGGTTGCGAGCCGTTCGCGGACGAGGAGTTCCCCAACGCGACGGACTGGGGCAACTTCGTCTGGGAAGCGGACGCCCCCGAGGGGACGCTCCTGCAGTTCTTCGCCAGGACCGCGGACACCGCTGCCGGTCTCGACGCCGCCGAGGACGTCCTTCTGGCCGAGGTGCCGGGCGACGCGCCGCCGGTGGACGTCGGGGCGGCTTTCGAGGACGCGGGCGTCACGCCGGCGCAGTTCCTCCGCATCACGGTGCGGTTCTTCTCGGAGGACGGCCTGTCGCGGCCGGTCCTCTACTCGATCAGCCTGACCTGGGAGTGCATGGAGGACATTGGATGATGGGGGCGCGGTGCTGGCTCGTCGCGTGTGTGGCGCTCGTGGGATCACCCGGATGTAGCTGCGGTGGCGGCGGCGGCAAGCCCGATGGCGACGCGGACGCCGACGCGGACGCCGACACCGATGCCGACACCGACACCGACGCCGACGCCGACGCCGACGCCGACGCCGACGCGGACGGCGACGCCGACGCCGGCCAGTGCGGCGACGGCGACGGCGACGGCTTCGGCGAGGGCTGCGAGGCGGGACCCGACTGCGACGACGCGGATCCGGAGCGGCACGGCGGATGCGACGTCGAGTGCGAGCCCGACCCGACGGCCGAGGGCTGCCCGTGCGAGGAGGCGGACGCGACGCCGAGCTGCTTCGAGGGCGACCCCGACACGCTCGACGTCGGAGCCTGCCACGCCGGCTCGCGGGCGTGCGACCGCGGCGAGTGGGGTCCCTGCGAAGGCCAGGTCCTGGCGCGGGACGAGGCCTGCGACGGGGCCGACGACGACTGCGACGGCGCCGCCGACGAGGGAGTGCTGAGCGACTGTGGCGACTGCAACCCTGCCTGCCGGCTCGACGACCAGGGCCACGGCGACTTCGATCCCGAGGAGATGGACGGCGTGGTCGACGACGAGGAGTCCGACGGCCTGATCATCACGACCGAGACCCGCGAGGCCGGCTACGCGTGGATCGCCAACGACCCCGACTCGACGGTCTCCAAGATCGACCTCGAGACGGGGGAGGAGGTCGGGCGCTTCTACGTCGGCCTCGCCGGCGTCACGAACCGCCCGTCCCGGACGGCGGTCGACGGGTTCGGCGACGCCTACGTCGCGAGCCGCGCGCACGACGGCTCGAACAGGACGAGCCAGGCCTCGGTCACCAAGATCGCCGCCGACGAGCGCGACTGCGTCGATCGCGACGGCGACGGGACGATCGAGACGTCCGCGAATTCGGTCGCGATGGCGCGCGGCGCCGACGAGTGCGTGATCTGGACCTCGAACATCGGGCCCGTCGGGACCTGGGCCCGCTCCCTCGCGATCGACGCGGGGGACTTCGATCACCCCGAAGGCTACGTCTGGGTCGGCGGCTTCTACGACGCCGTGCAGCCGGACAACAACATGGGGCGCGCCTTCAGGCTCGACCCGAGCGACGGGTCCTTCATCGACATCGACGCCGGCGACGCGTTCGTCGCGGCCGACGGGATCCGCATCCCGCTCAACCCGTACGGCGCGGCGGCGGACCCGACGCGGATCTGGTTCACCGACATCACGGGCGGAAACATCGTCGCCGTCGACGTCGCGACAGGGATCGCGGGCGCCGCGATCGACAAGCCCGCGGTGTCGGGGTGCGAGCAGTCCTACGGGATCGCCGTCGACGGCGACGGTCGTGTCTGGACGGCGGGCTGGACGTGCACGACGGTCTGGGGATACGACCCGTCGACGAACGAGTGGACGTGGATCCTCCTCGCCGGTCGCGGCGCGACGCGCGGCATCGCCGTCGACGGCGATGGCCTGGTCTGGACCGCGCACTACACGAACCCCGGGCAGTTCTCGTCGTTCCTCGCGGACGACTTCGTGGAGGGCGGCGCGATCCCGGACGCGGACTCGGACGTGTATACCTTCCCGGCCGGAAACAACGGCCCGATCGGCGCGGGCGTCGACTACCGCGGCAGGATCTGGGGCGTCAACCGCGGCTCCTCCGACGCGACCGTGTACGACCCCTCGGACGCCACGTTCGTCACCTACCCGACGAGCTCGGACCTCGTCCAGCCGTACACCTACAGCGACTTCACCGGGTTCCAGCGCCGCAACTTCACGGCGCCCCGCGGCACCTACGCGCAGGTCTACGAGAGCGACTGCTACATCGGAGTCCCCGACTGGGGCCTACTCACGTGGGACGTCACGACCCCTGACGACACCTCGATCCGCTTCGAGGCGCAGACCGCGGCCACCGAGGAGGCCCTCGACGCCGCCCCGGTGATCGTCCTCGCCGAGGTCCCCGACGACGTGCCTCCCGTCGACGTGGGAGCCGCCTTCGATGCCCTCGGGATCGTCCCCGACGCCGTCGTCCGCCTCTCGATCGTCCTGCTCTCCCTCGATCGCGAGACGAGCCCGGTCGTCCACGAGTTCAGCCTGAGCTGGGAGTGCGCGGGGGACTAGCATGCGATCTGCTCGTCTGTGGTTCGTCCTCTTCTCGTTCTGCGCTTGGCTCTGCGCCGGTTGTAGCTGCGGCGGCGGAAGGAGCGAGCCGGACGGCGACGCCGACGCCGACTCGGACTCGGACTCGGACTCGGATTCGGACTCGGACTCGGACGCCGACTCGGACTCGGACGCCGACTCGGACACGGACTCTGACGCCGACGCCGACGGCGACGTCGACGCTGGAACCTGCACGGACGGGGACGGCGACACCTACGGCGACGGCTGCGAGGCCGGGACCGACTGTGACGACGCGGATCCGCGCCGCCACGCGGGCTGCGAGCTGGACTGCCAGGGCGATCCGACCGCAGAGGGGTGCCCCTGCGCCGACGACGCCGAGCCGCCCGCCTGCTACGACGGCGATCCCGGGCTCGTCGGGACCGGCGTCTGCGCCGAGGGCGCGCGGGCGTGCGACCACGGCGAGTGGGGGGCGTGCGACGGGCAGGTGCTCCCCGGCGACGAGGCCTGCGACGGCGCCGACGACGACTGCGACGGCACGGTGGACGACGGCGTCCTGTCGCAGTGCGGAGACTGCAACCCCGCCTGCCGCGCCGACGAGCAGCGTCACGGCGAGTTCGACGCGGAGGGCATGGATGGCGTCGTCGACGACGACGGCTCGGAGGGCCTCATCCTGACCACCGAGACCCGCGAGGCGGGCTACGCCTGGATCGCGAACTCGGCCGAAGGCACGGTCTCGAAGCTCGAGATCGAGACGGGCGCGGAGGTCGGCCGCTTCCGCACGGGCGTCGGCGGGGCCATCGATGCCTGGGGCGCCGAGGGAGGCTCGCCCAGCCGGACCGCGGTCGACGGCGCCGGCAACGCCTACGTGGCGGCGCGCGCGTTCGGCATCCAGGGGACGGCGTCCAAGATGGCCGCCGACGAGGCGGACTGCGTCGACCGCGACCTGAGCGGCGCGATCGACACGTCGAGGGGCTCGGTGCCGATGGCCTACCAGGGCAACGGCCTGCCCTCGAGCGACGAGTGCGTCCTGTGGACGGTCGGGGTCGGGCCGAACAACGGCGTGCCGCGCGCCCTCGCGGTGGACGCCGGCGACGACGACCACCCCGAGGGCTACCCCTGGGTCGGCCTCTTCGAGGCGCGCCAGATCGTGCAGCTCGACCCCGACACCGGGGCCACGCTCCAGACCGTCGGCGTGAACGGAACGCCCTACGGCCTCGCGATCTCGGGCGACGGAAGGATCTGGATGCCCAATAGCTGCTGCTCGCCGGGTGGGGGCATCGAGAGCTACGACCCCGCCACCTTGTCGCTGTCGGGCATCATCCCGCACGGCGGCGACGGCTGCACCGGGCAATACGGGATCGCGGTGGACGGGTTGGCGCGGGTGTGGCTCGGAAGCTGGACCTGCAGCAGGGCGTTCCGGTACGACCCGGCGGACGGGAGCTGGTTCACCGTGAACCTCGGCCGCGACGACATCGTCGGCCGTGGCATCGCCGTCGACGGGAACGGCGAGGTCTGGATGGTCGGGCATCTGAACTGGTCCGACGGGTTCATCTTCGGCTTCGACGCCGATGACGGAACGATGCTCCACACGGTCGACATCGCGGGTGTGATCCCGGTCGGCGCCGGCGTCGACGACTTCGGCCGGATCTGGACGGCGAACCAGAGCTCCTCGACGGCCACCCGCTACGATCCGGCGACGCTCACGGAGGACACCTTCGCGGTGGGCCTCGGCCCGTACACCTACAGCGACTTCACCGGGTTCCAGCGCCGCAACTTCACCGCGCCTCGCGGCACCTACGCGCAGGTCTACGAGAGCGACTGCTACATCGGCGTCCCGGACTGGGGCGAGCTGACCTGGGACGCCGAAGCACCGGACGGGACGGAAGTCCGCTTCGAGGCGCAGACCGCCGGGACCCTCGAGGACCTCGAGGCCGCTCCAGTGATCGTCCTCGCCGAGGTCCCGGACGACGCCCCTCCCGTCGACGTGGGCGCCGCCATGGTCGCCTTGGGGATCGAACCCCAGTTCTACCTGGAGCTGACCATCGTGCTCATCTCCGAGGATCGCCAGGTCAGCCCGGTGGTTCACAGCTACCGGCTCACCTGGGAGTGCGAGGGAGACTAGTCCAATGTCGAAGTTTCTCGGGTTGACCTGCGCGCTCGTGTTCTTCGCGTGGACTGCGGCAGGTTGTAGCTGCGGCGGAGGAGGCAAGCCGGACGGCGACGCAGACGGCGACTCGGACTCCGACGCCGACTCGGACACCGACTCGGACACGGATTCGGACACCGACTCCGACACGGACACGGACTCCGACACGGACGCCGACGCCGATTCCTGCACCGATGCCGACGGCGACACCTTCGGCGACGGCTGCGACGCGGGGACCGACTGCGACGACGCCGATCCTCTGCGCCACGCGGGCTGCGACGTGGAGTGCGAGCCCGATCCGACGGCGCAGGGCTGCCCCTGCGACGCGGGCGACGAGGTGCCGACCTGCTACGAGGGCGATCCGGATCTCGTCGGCACCGGCATCTGCACGGCGGGCGCTCGGAGCTGCGAAGAGGGCGAGTGGGGTCCCTGCGAGGGACAGGTCCTGCCGCGCGAGGAGGCCTGCGACGGCGCCGATGACGACTGCGACGGCGCCGCGGACGACGGGGTCCTGTCGGAGTGCGGCGACTGCAACCCCGCGTGCCGCGCCGACGACCAGGAGCACGGCGGCTTCGATCCGGAGGGCATGGACGGCGTCGTCGACGACGAGGACGCTGGCGGGCTCATCCTCACGACCGAGACCCGTGAGGCGGGATACGCGTGGATCGCGAACGCCGGCGAAGGAACGGTCTCGAAGCTCGACATCGAGACCGGCGCAGAGGTCGGCCGCTTTCGTGCCGGCTTCGGTGGACAGGGGGCGTGGAGCTCGCCGAGCCGGACGGCGGTCGACGGCGAGGGCAACGCGTATCTGGCCGCGCGCGCGTTCGGCATCCAGGGAACAGTGTCGAAGATCGCGGCCGACGAGGCAGACTGCGTCGACCGCGACCTGAGCGGCACGATCGACACCTCGCGGGACTCGGTCGTGATGGACTACCAGGCGAACGGCCTGCCCTCGATCGACGAGTGCATGCTCTGGACGGTGGCCGTCGGACCGAACAATGCCATCCCGCGGGCAGTCGCGGTCGACGCAGGCGATCTGGACCACCCCGAGGGTTATCCCTGGGTCGGGCTGTGGACCAGCCGCCAGCTCGTCCGGCTCGATCCGGACACGGGGGCCGCCCTGCAAACGGTCGATGTAGCCGCACGCCCTTACGGGCTCGCCATCGCGGGCGATGGAAGGATCTGGATGCCCGACCACTGCTGCGGAGGTAACGGCATCGCCAGCTACGACCCCGCGACCGACACCGCGTCGGCGATGATCGCCCACGGCGGGGTGGGCGGCTGCCAGGGCCAGTACGGCATCGCGGTGGACGGGCTCGGACGCGTCTGGCTGGGCGGCTGGCCCTGCGCCGCGGCCTTCCGCTACGACCCGGCCGACGGAAGCTGGCTCACCGTCGCGATGCCCCTCGGCCGCGGAGCCGTGGGCGGGCGCGGGATCTCCGTGGACGGCAACGGAGAGGTCTGGATGGCCGCGCACTACAACTGGTCGAACGGCTTCATCTTCGGGTTCGACGCGGACGACGGGACGATCCTCCACGACGCGGACATCGCGGGCGCGATCCCCGTCGGCTCCGGCGTCGACGACTTCGGCCGCATCTGGACCGCGAACCAGGACTCGAACACCGCTACCCGCTACGACCCGGTCGCCGGCACCGATGACAGCTTTCCCGTGGGCTCCGGCCCGTATACCTACAGCGACTTCACCGGCTTCCAGCGCCGCAACTTCACCGCGCCGCGAGGCACCTACGAGCAGCTCTACGAGGGCGACTGCTACATCGGCCTTCCCGACTGGGGCCTTCTGAGCTGGGACGCAGAGACACCCGACGGCACCTCGATCCGCTTCGAGGTGCAGACCGCCGCGACCGCTGAGGAGCTCGATCTCGCTCCGGTCGTCGTCCTCGCCGAGGTCCCCGACGACGCCGGCCCGGTCGACGTCGGCGCCGCCTTCGCCGCCGCCGGCGTCGAGCCCGAAAACCTCCTCGAGCTGACGATCGTGCTCATCTCCCAGGACCGCCAGGTCAGCCCCATAGTCCACGCCTACGCCCTCTCCTGGGAGTGCGCCGGAGACTAGGGGACACGCACCCGGCTCGCAAGCCAGCGAAACAACTGCCCTTCCAGGCATAACCGCGCGATCTCTGACGGATCCCCCGGCAGAGCTGAGGGGTTTCGCCGCGTGAGCCCCTCAAAGGGGAACCGGCGCTTCTCGCTGGCGGCGCCGCGCAGCACCGCCTCGCGACGGCACGGGCTACGGCCCCTGTCGACACGCAGCTCGCGCGTGGGTTCGGTCGGTTCGTAGGCGTTGTCGTGGTCGTGGTCGTGGTCGTGGTCGAGCCGGAATCCGGATCGTCCACGTCCACGACCACGTCTACGTCCACGTTCACACTCGCGCGGCGCGCCGGGGGGCGTGAGCGTCGCGGCCCTGCCCATGATTGACAATCATAAGACAAGTGGTCTATTAATTTACATATGTCAGCCGGTCCTCGTCCACTCGATGCAGCCATGATGCGCAAGGCATTCGCCGCGCTCGATCACCGGCTCGACTCGCCGATGCGGCTCGTGGTGGGTGGTGGAGCTGCGATGGTCCTCGCCTACGGCCATACGCTCGACACCCAGGACGTCGATGCGTATCCGGCCCGCGGGGGGCTGTCGCTCGCCGAGGTCGACCGGGAGGCTCGAGAGGTCGCGAACGAGCTCGGGATCCGGCCTGACTGGCTGAACGCGCACTTCCAGACCTTCACGCACGTCCTCGCGCAGGACTACGCGAGCAGGCTGGTGAACGTCTTCGTGGGTCGCATGCTGCGGGTAGACGCCCTCGGGGCCGAGGACCTCCTCGTGATGAAGTGCTTCGCGGGGCGCGACAAGGACCTGCCTCACGCCCGCAAGCTCCTCCGGCGGGCACGAGATCTCGCGATCGTCGAGCGCAGGCTCGCGGATCTGGTCGAAAAGCGCATCCCCGGTGCCGATGCCGCGGCCGACTACTTCGACGACCTTCGCGACGAGGCTGGCGTTTGAGCCTCCTCCGCCATCCGCCGACGGAGGCGGAGCTCGAGCGCCTCTATCACGAGCTGGCGCTGGCCGGCGCCCGCTCCATCGGCCGCCGCCGCCCCTGGGCGTACCGTCCGGTCGGGCTCGAGTCCCTCCTCGCGCTGGCAGGCGAGATGCTCCGCTACGATCCGCGGCTGCTCGGCATCCTGCTGCAGCTCATCCTCGAGCGCTGGGGCGATCTGAATCCGCTGGAGCTGAGGCGCCAGATGACTGCGATGCGCTGGCCGCAGGCGCTGCTCGTGGTCCTGTCGTTCGCGCGTATCGCGTCGCTCGACCCGGAGCTTCGCCGGTTCATCGATTACGTGTCCGCCGGCTGGCCCCGGGTCCAGCCGGCCGAGCGGTTCTTCGTGGACACCGAGAAGCCCGGGACCCGCATGGCCGAACGGCGATTCGGTCGCAACCTCCAACAGTACGCGCGCTGGGGTTTCCTCGGGACCGAGCGGCCCACTGCGGACACGGCGACTCGCAGCGTCCTGGGCCGCTACGACGCGCGCACGCGGCGAGACATCCTCGCCGCCCTCATCTCCAGGCGTGACGAGGTATCGCTCGGCGATTACCTCTCGGCGGTGGACCATTCGATCAGTCGCCAGCAGGCGCTCGCCGATCTCAGGCGCCTCGGCCTCGAGCCGGTCGGTCGGGGCCGGGGCACCCGCTGGCACCGGCGTTCGCCTCGAAACGCCCGGAAGAGGGTGCTTTAATCTCTCCGCTTCCCCGATGTGGTCCCGCCTCCTCGAAGACGTCGCTGCCCGCACGATCGATCCCGATCGAGCACGCGAGGCGTTGCGTCGCTTCGCCGAGGCCGGCGGCGCCAGGGATCGGGCGATCGCCGAGCTCGTGGCCGAGGCTGCGGTCCTCGCGCCATACGCGGCCACGCTCGCCATCCAGGATCCGGCGATCGCGCCGGCCGTGCTTCGCGCGGGGACGCTCGATCGCGCACTCAGCTCGCCGTCCTCCTACGAGAGCGAGCTCCCGCTGGCGCCGGACTCACCGGAGCTGAGGTCGTCGATCCGACGGCTCCGCCACCGCGAGATGTTCCGTCTCGCGGTGCGCGAGGCTTCGGGCCGCGCCCCGCCCGACGTAGTCATGCAGGAGCTGTCGGCGCTGGCCGCCGCGCTGTGCGACGCCGCAGTCCGGGCGGGGCGCCTCACCCTGGACGAACGGATGGGAGAAGCGCGAACGAGCTCGGGCGACGTCTGCCGGTTCGTGGTCCTGGGGATGGGGAAGCTCGGCGGAGAGGAGCTGAACTACGGCTCGGACATCGACCTTCTCTACCTGTACGAGACTGACGACGGCGAGGCGGGCGAGCACAGCCTGCACGAGTACTTCGTGAAGCTCTCGTCCGTGGTCACCGCCATGATCGGCGAGGTGACGGACCACGGCTTCGCCTTTCGCGTCGACCTGCGGCTTCGTCCCGAGGGATCGCGCGGACCGATCTGCAACGCCCTCGCAGCGGCGGAGCGCTACTACGAGACCTGGGGCAGGACGTGGGAGCGGGCCGCGCTCGTCAAGGCCCGGCCTGTCGGCGGATCGCTCGATCTCGGAGAGGAGGCGCTCAGGGAGCTGCGTCCCTTCGTGTACCGTCGCGCGGTCGAGCCCAAGGTGGTGCACGAGATCGACGAGGTCCGCCGGCGCGCTCGACGCGAGGCGGGCTTCGACGATGAGCGCGACCTCAAGCTCGGGCACGGCGGCATCCGCCAGATCGAGCTCTTCGTCCAGGCTCTGCAGCTCGTCTGGGGCGGAATCACGCCATCGATCCGCGAGCGTGGCACGCTCGACGCGCTCGACCGACTGCTCGGGACGGGCCTCGTGACCGAGCACGAGCACGCCGTGCTCGGTGGCGCGTACCAGCTCCTGCGACGAGTCGAGCACGCCGTGCAGATGCTGGCGTTCCAGCAGACGCAGCGTTTCCCCGACGACCAGGACGAGCGCGCCCAGATTGCCCGCCGTCTCGGATACGGTGGTCCCGACGCCCTGGGCTCCGCGATCGAACGAGCGCGCCGGAGCGTCGACGAGGTCTACGCCGCCCTGATCCGGAACGGGCATCGTGAGAGCCCCGAACGAGAGGCCCTGCTCGATGCGATCGCGGCGGGGGCGGGCCGGCCAGAGCTCGAAGGTCCCGCCGCGGCCCTTGGCTTCGCGGACGCCCAGACCGCCGCGAACCACCTGGCGCGCCTGGGGCGGCGCCCGGACGACCCCCTCGGACCGCTGACCCGAGAGCGGCTGCCCGGCCTCGGCGACAGGCTCCTTTTCGAGGTCCTCGAGACGCCCGACCCGGACCAGGCGCTCCGTCACCTCGACTCCTTCTTCTCGCGGATGGGCGGCGGACACGCCGGAACGATGAAGCTCCTCGCGGACGAGCCCGCCCTCGCCCGGCTCCTCGTCGGGCTCTTCGGCACGAGCGACTTCCTGTCGAGCGCGCTGGTCGGGCACCCCGAGCTCGCCGGGTCGATCGTCCTCGGGATGCGGGCGGGACCGCCGACGCCTTCCGAGGTGAGCGCCCAGGTCGCGGAGGTGGCGGAGCCGCTCCTGGATGACACGGAGTCGCTGATGGCGGCACTGCAGCGTGCGAAGCGGGAGATCACGCTGCGGATCGGCCTCGGCGACATCGCGGGGCAGCTCGATCTCGAAGCGGTGTCGTGGCTCCTGTCGACCCTGGCCGACTCCGTGCTAGAGCAGGCGCTCCGCCACGCCTCGCGGGCCACGAGCGCGCGACTGGGCTCGCTGCCGCTCGAGAGCATGGCCATCTTCGCCCTGGGCAAGCTCGGGGGGCGCGAGCTCGGCTACGCCGGCGACCTCGACGTCGTCTTCCTCTATGACGCCGGCCCGGACCACGGCGGCGCGGCCGAGGCGTACACGCGCGTCGCCCAGCGCGTGATCACGCTTCTGACGGCCCACACGGCCGAGGGCACGGGGTACTACCTCGATACTCGCCTGCGCCCGAGCGGAAGCCAGGGGATGCTGGTCAGCTCGCTCGAGGGGTTCGAGCGATACCACCGCGAGTCGGCCGCCTCATTCGAGCGTCAGGTGCTCATCAAGGCCCGGTTCGTGGCCGGCAATCCCGAGGTCGGCGAGCGGGCAGCTCGGATAATCGAGTCCGCGGCCTATTCGGCCGTGGGGCCCGACACCGCAGAGATGGCACGCTTGCGTCGAAGGATGGAGACCGAGCTTGCTGCCGAAAGAGGCGGCCGATACAATCTCAAGGTCGGCCGTGGTGGTCTCGCCGATGTCGAGTTCGTGACCCAGCTCCTCCAGCTCCGACACGGCGCGCGCGACCGAGGCCTTCGCGTACACGGAACGCTCGAGGCCATCGATCTGCTCCGCCGTGGCGGGCATCTGGACGACTCGACCGCCGCGACGCTCGGGGACGGCTACCGGTTCCTGCGCCGGCTCGAGAACCGCCTGCGGATCGTCCGTGACGAGCCCCGCACCGAGCTTCCCCGCGACCCTGCCGCCCTCACGCGCCTGGCGCGCCGGCTAGGGTACCGCGAGCGAAGCGACGCCGATGCCGCGGCGGAGCGCTTGGTCCGCGACTACCGGAAGGTCACGAGCTCCTTGCGCGAGGTTTTCGGGCGCTTCTTCGAGGACTCGGCGCCATGAAGAGGATCCTCGTCGCGGAGGACGACAAGGACGTCGCGTCTTTCATCGTGACGCTCCTCGAATCGGCCGGCCACGAGATCGAGCGCGCCGAGGACGGCGAGCAGGCGCTCGCGATCTACCAGCGCAAGGGAGCGGACATCGTCGTCCTCGACGTGCTCCTGCCGGGACGAAACGGCTTCCAGGTCGCCGAGAGCATCCGCGCGGGCGAGGTCGGAGCGGACGTCCCGATCGTGATGCTATCCGGCGTGTATCGCGGCGCGGCGTACCGCGACCAGGCGCGCCACCGGTTCGGCGCGGTCGAGTATCTCGAGAAACCAGTCGAGGCCGACGCCCTGATGGCGGCGATCCTGGCGGCCATGGAGCCGGCCGCGCGCCGTGCTCCGGCGGCACACGCGAACGACGAGGACGAGAACGACGACGAGTGCACGGAGCTGTCGGCCGAGATCCCGACGGCGGCCATGCCGACCCTGCGCGACGCCGAAGCGCCGCAGGCCTCCGAGGTCGAGGCCGCGACGCGCGCTGCCCCTGGCGCGGCTCGCTCGCTCCTCGACTCCGCGAAGGCGCTGGCTCGGCCCGATCGGCCCGCTCAACCGGCGGATCGTGAGTCCTTCGACCCGAGCCAGGTGGGCGAGACGGCGAAGCTGCTCAGCGCGCTGAAGGCGCGCTCGCCCGAAGCGACCGACTCGCAGAGGCCCCTGCCGCCCCGCCCTTCGCCGCCGAGCGGATCGCACGCGGCCGTGGACGGCGATCCCCCGCTCGCGGACCCGGTGAGCCTCCGCGAGAAGCGTCTCGTCGAGCGCAGCGTGAGGGTCGCGCGCGGCGCGGCGCAGGGAGACCTGAAGATCACGCCGTTCCCGGTCCTCCTGCACCGGCTCTACCGCGAACGCGCGTCGGGCGCGCTGCTACTCGTCCGCGATCCGGTCAAGAAGATCGTCTACTTCCGCGACGGCTTCCCCGTGTACGTGAAGTCGAACCTCCTGTCGGAGTGCCTCGGGAAGGTACTGGTGCGGGAGCGGTTGATCAGCGAGCCCCAGTGCCGCGAGTCACTGAGACTGCTGCAGGAGACGAAGCGCCAGCAGGGAAGCCTGCTCATCCAGATGGGGGCGCTCAGCCAGCAGAACCTCGTCTACGGGTTGCAGCTCCAGCTCCGCACGAAGCTGTACGAGATCTTCGCCTGGCCAGCCGGCGAGTATCGCTTCAGCTCGCGTACGCGCGTGCCGGCGGACGTGACACAGCTCGAGATGAGCACCCCGGAGATCATCTTCGAGGGCGTCCGGCTCTACTTCGATCCCGAACGGCTGAAGCAGGAGCTCGCGCCGAGCCTCGATCTGTACGTCCGACCCACGCGCGACGCCGGGCGCCGCGTCGCGGAGCTGCCACTGACTCCGGCCGACCGCCTGGTGCTCGGGGCGATCAACGGGGCTCGCACGGTCCGCGAGTTACTGGCCCGCGCCGCCGCCGGCCCTGGTGCGGCCGCGCAGCTCCTCTACTCCCTGTTGTGCTCGGGCATCATCGATTCCCACACACAGCCTGCCCCGGCCGACGGTGAGCTCGTCCCCCTGGCCCCAGTGCAGCCGACTGCTCCCGCACCGCCGAGACCGATCCCGGAGGTCGCAGCCCAGCCGAGCTCGCCCGGACCCGCCCCGGAGGCGACCGAGGACCGAGGGCCTCCGCAAGCGGCCTCGCCCATCGAGGAGAGCTCGGCCGAGAGGGAACCGGCCGGCGCCCAGGTCTCGCGATCGAGCTCCTCGGGACTTCTGCCCGACCTCGGCGGCCAGGCCACCGCGATCGCCGAGAGCGAGATCGATGCGCAGGTCGCCCGGATGCTCTCGGCGGAGCACCATTTCCACAAGGCGGAGTCGCACCTGACGCAGAGACGCTACCACGAGGCCGTTCGAGCGCTCCGGAAGGCGATCTCGCTGTGCCCTGACCAGGCCGAGTTCATCGCCGAGCTCGCATGGGCGCTGTTCCTCGAGGGCGGCGAGCCGGCGGCCCAGGGGGCCATCGACGAGCTGGAGCGCGCGATCGAGCGCTCTCCCAAGCTCGATCGCGCCTATCTGATCCGCGGCTGGGTACAGAAGGCGCTGGGCAGAGTCGACGACGCGGTCCGCGACTTCGAGCAGGCGGTCGTTTGCAACCCCGACTGCGCCGACGCCGCCCAGGAGCTTCGCGCTCTGAGGCCGCGGGGCGAGGAGAACCGCTGACCCGAATGTCACCGCCCGGAAGCAACTTGTGCTAAGAGGACCGGCATGCGTCGATTCGTGCTCCTCGTGGCCTTCGCGCTCGCGCTGGCCCTGGTGATCTTCACGTGCACGCAAGGCCGAGGCGAGCGCTGCCAGGCCGACAGCGATTGCTCCGGCGGCCTCTTCTGCGACAAGCCCCCGAACCCAACCGAGCTCACCGACGGCGAGTGCTGCCCGGACGGCGAGGACTGCGTGACGGGAGGCGGCGCAGATGGCGACGCCGATTCGGACGCGGACGCGGACGCCGACGGCGACGGCGACGGCGACGGCGACGCAGACGGCGACGGTGACGGCGACGGTGACGGCGACGGCGACGCAGACGGCGACGGCGACGCAGACGGTGACGGCGACGCAGACGGTGACGGCGACGGCGACGGCGATGGTGACGGCGACGGCGACGGTGACGGCGACGGTGACGGCGACGGCGACGGCGACGCCGACGGCGACGGCGACGGTGACGGCGACGCGGATGCCGGGGCCGGCAAGTAGCGGCCAGCCCGTCGAGCGCCAGTAATCCCGCAAGGCGATTCTCGAACAGAGAAATCCTCTCGACACCTGGAACGGCGGTCCGGCTCGCCGCAGGTCGGGACTGTCGCGACCAGGAACGTCGCGCGGGCTACCGCCGGCGGCGGAGCACGACGAACGCCAGGCTCGTCAGTACGATGAAGGTGAGCGCGCCTGGGAAGCCGCCCGGAACGAGCGCGCAATTGCAGCCGCCGCCCCCGCCGCCGCCACCGTCGCCGTCATCGTCGTCGGCTGGTTCGCAACGCTGCTCCCGGCAGACCTCGCCCCCGAGGCAATCGGTGTCCGCGTCGCATGGTCCGGGCCTGCAGTAGCCGTCCGGCGCGCAGTATCCTGGAGCGTCGCAGTCCTGGTCGCCGCCGCAGCCGGGCATGCACTGTCCGCTCCGGCACACCTCGCTCGCCTCGCAGTCCTCGCGCGACGAGCATGACCCGTCGGCGTCGCCGTCGGTGTCCGCGTCCGTGTCGGCGTCCGTGTCCGTGTCGGTGTCGGCATCCGTGTCGGCGTCGGCATCCGTGTCGGCGTCGGCGTCCCCATCCCCTCCCCCGCCGGCGGTCTCGATCACCAGCCGGAGGATCCAGTCGCGGTTGATCACGCCGAAGGGATCGTCGTCGATCCAGAAGTTGCCGAGCTCGGTCACGAGGATGTTGCGGTTCGCCACGAGCCCGTCGGTGTCCTGCGGCGCGCACGGATCCTGGCAGCTCTGCAGGTTGCAGATGCCGTAGGGCTGCCACTCGTCGTCGAAGGTCACCTCGAGACGAAGCACGCCCGAGGCGACCGGAAGCGGCTGCATCTCCTCGTCGTCCGGTGTCAGGGCACAGGTCGTGTAGACGCCCTCGTCCAGGGCCTCGAGGGGCTGCAACGTCTCGGGATCCGCACAGTCGGTGATCTGGAACTCGCGGTCCGGCGCTCCGGGCGGATCGGGATCCTCCGGGGCCTCGTCCATCTGCCAGATCCGGAAGGTGACGTGGTTCGACGTATCGCCTTCGTCGCCAGTGTCGAGCTGGATGACATCGACGCCGACGACGTCGAACGGATAGAAATCGGGATCAGGCTCGAAGATCGCGGCGTAGCCCTCACCACGCGTGAAGCCTGACTGGCAGGACAGCTCTTGCCCCTCGATCTCTCCCGTTGCGGTCTCGGGATCCTCGCTGAACTCGTCGTTCTTCAACCGCCTCGTGTCAGCAAGCGCGCTGCCGGCAGTCGAAACCACCAAAGCGATCACGATCCCTCGCATAGGTAGCAGCGTATCATGGCCCTGTGTGGTCTAGGCAATCGTCGAGGCCGGGCTCTTTCTCGATGACGGGGTCATCGCAGCCGCCTTGGCGCGCGTCGGCGAGTCGTGGGGAAGCCGAGCTCGGTCTGCCGCCGATTCGTCCCCTGCTACCGCACGGTCTCGGCGCAGCGGAAGCCGACGTCGAGCTCGTGCGCGGTCTCGGGCAGGTGCTGGCGGGTCGTCGTGCGCGCGAGGAAGCCGGGGCTGCGCCAGGAGCCGCCTCGGATGACCCGGTCGATGCCGGTCTCGGTGGCGACGGGATCGAAGCGGGCCGCCGGCGAGTACTCGGCGTAGCGATCCTCGACCCACTCGAGGACGTTGCCGGCGAGATCGTCGAGACCGAAGGGGCTCCTGCCGCCCGGGAATGACCCGACGGGAGCCACGAACCTGTGGCCGTCGTCCTCGCGATCGCGCAGGTCGCCCGTCTGGCCGTGGTTGCACAGGTGCGGGTTCCACAGGTCACCCCATGGGAAGCGCCGCCCTTCCGCGCCGCGCGCCGCTCGCTCCCACTCGGCCTCGGTCGGCAGTCGACCCCCCGCCCACCGGCAGTAGTCCCGCGCGTCGTCCCACGAGACGCTCCCGACCGGAGCGCGGGGCAGACGGAACCTATCGTCACCCGGCTGGACGCGAGCCGGCGTGCAGGCGCCGGCGCTCACGCAGCGCCCGTACGCTTCGTTCGTGACCTCCGTGGCGTCGATCCGGTAGGCGGAGAGGCGAACCCGGCGGGCCGGGGCCTCGTCCTGGAACAGCGCGGGCGTGCAGAATGTCGCATCGACCTGCTGCAGACACATCCGCGCCGCAGCGCGGAGCTCCTCGGCTTCCGCCCCCATGGCGAACGAGCCCGCGGGGACGAGGATCCGTCCCCGCCCCACGACCTCGAGATCGAGGATCTCTCCGGTGTGGCCGAAGGGGGACGTGACGAGGAGGAGGAATCGGAGGAGCGCTGCCATCGAGTGTCCAGATCATGGCACACGCTCCGGCCTCGGGGCTATGCTCCGCCGCGTGAAGCGTCGCCCACGCCGGCGTGCCACCGAGGTCCCCGAGGCCCCGCCCGTGGTCGGGGTGCGCCCGCTCGTCGCCATCGTCGGGCGCCCGAACGTGGGCAAGTCCACGCTCTTCAACCGGCTCGTGGGCCGGCGCGCGGCGATCGTCGAGGACGTGCCTGGCGTGACGCGCGACAGGAATTACGCCGACGCGGAGCTGCTCGGACGCGAGGTCACGCTGGTGGACACGGGGGGGTTCGAGGCCGAGGCGGTGGACGCGATCAAGGCCGGCATCCGCGTGGGCGTCGAGATCGCCATCGAGGAGGCGGACGTGATCGTCTGCCTCTTCGACGGGATCGAGGGGCTCGTTCCGGGCGACGAGGAGGCCGTCGAGCTGCTCCGCCGGTCCGGCAAGGGCCGCTCCGTCGTCTGGGCGGCGAACAAGATCGACACCCTCGCCAAGGCCGACCTCGTGACCGACCTGTACCGCCTGGGAATCGATCGCGTCATCCCGATCTCCGCCCAGCACGGCCGCGGCGTCGCGGACCTGGTCGACGCGATCATCGAGGCGCTACCCCCGCCCCCGACAGCCGTGGCCGGCGAGGCCGAGGAGCAAGCGCGCGTCCTGCGTGTCGCGGTCGTGGGACGCCCGAACGCCGGCAAGAGCTCCATCTGCAACCGCATCCTCGGGACCGAGAGGCTCCTCGTCGACGAGCGCCCAGGGACGACGCGCGACGCGATCGACTCCGCGTTCGAGTGGGAGGGCCAGCGGATCGTCCTCGTCGATACGGCCGGAATCCGGCGTCAGAAGAGCGTCGACCGAGGCGTCGAGCGGCACGCGGTCTTCGCGGCGATCCGTGCGCTCGACCGCGCCGACGTCGCGGTCCTCGTGATCGATGCGGCCGCCGGCGCGGCGGAGCAGGACGCCAAGATCCTGGGGCTCGCGATGGAGCGCGGGCTGGGCGTCGTCCTGACGCTCAACAAGTGGGACCTCGTCCGCGGCGACGACGCGAAGCGGCCCCTGCGCGAGACCAGGGAGAAGCTCTCCTTCGCGCCATGGGCGCCGATCGTCCGCGTCTCCGCGAAGACGGGCCGCGGAGCACGGAGCCTGCTCGAGACGATCCGTCGCGTGCACGAGGCTCGCACGACCCGGATCTCCACCGGCCAGCTGAACCGCTTCTTCGCGAAGGCGATCGAGACCCACGCGCCGCCGATGGCCGGCGGCCGGGCGGTCCGCCTCTACTACATCACCCAGCCGTCGGCGGCGCCGCCGACCTTCGTCGTCTCCGCGAACTATCCGGCCGACGTCCACTTCTCCTACCGGCGCTACGTCGAGAATCGCCTGCGCGAGGCCTTCGGCTTCGAGGGAACGCCGATCGTGGTGCACTACAAGGCAAGGGGACGAGGTTAACAAGTTCACGAATCGTCCCCGGCGAATTCCCCGCTTCGCCAACGCCTTAGCCACCTTTCGTGAACTTGTTAACCTCGTCCCCTGAACAGCAGGCGGTGGATGGGGAGCCCCGCCTGGATGCACTTCTTCTCGCGGTGCGAGGCGATTCCGAATGGGTTCTCGTCGACCGGACCTGCGTCCGAGAAGCCAGGGGCAGAGAGCAGCAGCTCTCGGTACGCGCGCGCGCGATCGGGGACGTCGGTCTGGATGAACAGGAGGCCTCCCGTGGTCAAGAGCCGCTCGAACTGCGCCAGCATGTCCGGCGCCACGAGAAGGCGCCGCTCGTGGCGGCGCTTCCACCACGGATCCGGGAAGTGCAGGAAGATGGTCTCGAACACCGCGGCCCCCTCGATCCGCCCGAGCGTCCTCAGTGCATCGGCCGCATATGCGCGCGCGTTCGTCAGGCCCCGCGCCGCGAGCTTCTCTTCCGCGAGGGCGACCCACTTCAGGCGAACCTCGAGGCCGAGGAGCCTCCGCTCCGGGTGCCGGCGGGCACGCTCGAGGAGGAAGTCGGCGCGGCCGAAGCCGAGCTCCAGATCGCAGGGTCCCTCACCGGGTACCAGCGCGCCGAGATCGAGGGGGCCTGCAGGCACCGGCGTCGCGTGCTCGTACGGGTGCGCCATGGTCGCTCGAGCGTGGTATACACGACCGCATGGCTCTGTCCCAGGATCTCATCGACATCCTCGCTTGCCCGAAGTGCAAGGGAACCATCAGGCTGGAGAAGGACCAGAGCGGCTTCGTCTGCGAGACGTGCAAGCTCTTCTATCCGGTCGTCGACGACATCCCCAACTTCCTGATCGAGGAGGCCAGGCCCTGGTCGGGAGCCGGCTCGGGGACGGGAACGGGTGAGCCGGCGCCGGCCTGACAGATGGCGCAGCGCATCCTGGTGGTCGAGGACGACCCCGAGATCGTCCGTCTGATGCAGAAGATCCTCGGCACCCTCTACGAGGTCGAGGTCTCACCGAACGGGCTCGAGGCCCTGAAGCGCCTCGACCTCGATCCGCTGCCCGACCTTCTCATCGTCGACGTCATGATGCCGCACCTGGATGGGCTCTCGCTCCTGAGAACGCTGAGGACTCGACCGCGCACGGCACGGCTGAAGTCCATGATCGTCTCGGCCAAGACCGGCCCCAGGGACGTGATCGAGGGGATCAACGTGGGCGTGAAGCACTACCTGACGAAGCCCTTCAAGGTGGACGACCTGCTCAACAAGGTGAAGAAGATCCTTGCTTGAGGTGCGCTCCCGCCTCCCCTGGGGTCTCGCCTCGCTCTCCGGCGTCCTGTACTTCGCCGGCTTCGCGGGCTTCGACCAGTTCTACCTGAGCTGGATCTGCCTGGTCCCGCTCTTCTGGGCGCTCGAGGGCGCCACGCGTCGCCGCGCCATCGGCCTCGGGCTGTGGATGGGCTTCGTCACGAACGCCGGCGGCTACTACTGGCTCGTCGGGATGCTCCGGGACTTCAGCGGCTTCCCCACGCCGCTCTGCGTGCTGTTCACCGCGATCCTCTGCCTGTACCAGGGCGGCGTCTTCGCGGTGTTCTCCTACCTCGTGGTCCGCGGTCGCGAGCGGCTGCCGCTCATGGCGGTCGCGCCGCTTTCGATGGTCCTCGTCGAGTTCGCCTATCCCCTGCTCTTCCCCTCGTACACCGCCAACTCGCAGCACGTCTTCCCGATCGTCCTGCAGATCGCCGACATCCTCGGGCCGCTCGGCCCGACCGCGCTGATCGTCACCGTCAACGCCGCCCTCTACGAGGTCCTTCGCGCTCGCCGCGCCGGCGCGCCGTGGCCGCGTCGCGATCCCGCGATCGCGGTTGCCGCGCTCGGCGCGACCCTCGCCTACGGCGCCGTACGCATCGGACAGGTCGAGGCCGTGATGCGCGCCGCGCCGAAGGTGCAGATCGGCGTGGCGCAGTCGAACATGGGCATCTACCAGAAGTGGGAGAGCCCGCGCGAAGGCCTGAGGAGGCACCGCGATCTCTCGAAGGCCCTGCAGGACCAGGGCGTGGACCTCCTCATCTGGCCGGAGAGCGCGTACGTCTACCGCATCCCCGACGAGGAGCGGAACCTCAAGGCCCGCGTGCTGGGCAAGCGGCTGCGCACGCCGCTCCTCTTCGGAGCCGTGATGGAGCGGCGGAACAGGCTCTTCAACACGGCGGTGATGCTGAACGAGGGCGGCGACGTGACCGGCACCTACGACAAGACGTACCTGCTCGCGTTCGGCGAGTACCTGCCCTTCGGAGAGACGCTCCCCATCCTGTACGACTGGTCGCCGAACAGCGGCCGCTTCACGCCCGGATCGTCGCTCGAGCCCGTTCGGTTCGGCCCGTACCGCCTCTCGGTCCTCATCTGCTACGAGGACATCCTCGCTCGCTTCACGCGGAGCGCGGTCCGCCACGCGCGCCCGCACCTGCTCGTGAACATGACCAACGACGCCTGGTTCGGCGATACGAACGAGCCGGGCATCCACCTCGCCCTCGCGACGCTGCGCGCGATCGAGCACCGCCGCTACCTGGTGCGCGCCACCAACACGGGCGTCAGCGCCTTCGTCGACCCGGTCGGCCGCGTCTACGCCCACGGCCCGACGTTCGAGATGGCGAAGCTCAGGGCGAAGGTCGGGATGATCCGGACGACGACGATCTACGAGCGAATCGGCGATCTCCTGGGCTGGACGGCGGTCCTCGGAATGGCCTTCGTGCTCCACAGGACGAGGAGGTCACGGAGCTAGCCTCGAGGGAAGCAGCACCTCGTACTCCCCCGAGTCGTCGGTCAGGCCCTCGGCGCACAACAGGCCCGAGCTCGACGCGGAGGGCAGACACCAGACCTCGACCGCGACTTCCGGCCAGGGGTCGTTCCGGGAGTCGCGAACCAGCCCGCCGAGGAGCCGGCCAGGCTCGATCACGAACGTCCCCCCCGGCGCCACGTCCGCGGTGACCTCGATCCCGGGAAACACCGCCCACGGCAGCCGGGCGTCCGCGGGCGGGCGAATGGTGACGTCGTAGTGTCCCTGCCCAACCTGCACGAGGAAGGCACCCGACGCGGTGGTGGTCGCGCTGGCGCCCTGGTTGCGCGGCTCCTGGCTCGCCAGCTCGAGGTCCGAGAGGCTCCCTCCACCCGCGACGTCGACGACCGCGGCGGAGACCGCCCTGTCGCTACGGTCCAGGACCGTGCCCGTGAGCGTGAACCGCGCCGGGACCTCGAGCACGATGCCGCGCTGGAACGGATCCTCGTTCGTCGCGTTCACGAACTGAGAGACCGTCGCGATCCCGAGGTCCGCGAACGCCGGGTCGGCGGGCGGCACGACCTCGATCTCGTAGGTGCCCTTGTACAGCGCCACGGAGAAGGAGCCGTCCACGTCGCTCGTCACCATCCGCTCGACCCTCCCCGGGACGTCCTCGAGCAAGGGGTCGCCGAGGTCCTCGGAGACGAAGCTGAGGGTCGCTCCTCCGATCGCCACGCGCCCTCCGCCGCGCGGCAAGCCCTCGACCGTGCCCGAGAGCGTGATGGGCAGCCCCAGCTCGGGGTACGCGAGCGCCGACGACGGGATCTCGTAGCTCTGATCTTCCTCGTGGTACACGAGCGTTCCGAGGTCGAGCTCGGTGAAGTCGATCGTCGGCAGGGAGGCGGCGAGCTCGCTGCCCGAGGCCCTGAGCGCGAAGGCCGTCGCGTCGGCCGGCAGGCGAATCTCGAAGTCTCCCCCGATCCATCCGGTCTCCGGCTCGTCGATCGCGCGCGTCACCGCGAGGGTCGAGAGCACCTCGCCCGAGGCGGGGTCCAGCGCGCGGACGCGGACGTTCGGGAGAGGCTCGCCGTCCGAGCGCGTGATGCGCCCGCGGACGACCACCGTCTCGACCAGATCGAGGTCGAGGTCGAGGGGCGCATTCGGCTGCGCAGGCTCGGCGATGTCGAGAGTCCTGCGCACCGGAACCCAGGTAGCGGCCGGGTCGAGCGGCGTCGCGGCGATCTCGTAGCCGTCGCCTGGCGGGACGAGCAGGCTGAACTCGCCGTCCGGCGCGGTCGTGCCGAAGACGACGGGCGCCCGCAGCGGCAGCGGGCTGGGCCGCGAGAGCTCGATGCGGGCGCCGGGGCTCTCGCGCCCCTCGAGGGACCCGCGGACCTCGACCATCCGCTCGAAGCGGAAGCTCGGACGGAGCTCGGAGAGGAGGATCGGACCGACCCACTCCGCGGGCTGCCCTAGGTCGGTCGCCGGCGGGCCGAAGCGCAGCGCCACGAGGTAGTCATCGGGCGCCTCGGCGATACACACGCCCTCCTGACAGACCGAGCCCTCGGGGCACCCGTCCACCTCGCACCCCGAAGGCGCAGGCGCATCATCGGAGCAGGCGACGAGCGTCACGAGCAAGGCAGCGAGGATCCTCACGGGCACGACTCCAGCGAGATGTCGGCGCGGGGATCGCCCTCGGAGTCGTAGGCCAGGACGAACCACGTCGCCGTCGCCTTGGCGACTCCTTCCTTCACGCTGCGGAACCTGGTCTGACCGCCCGGATCCCAGCCGGCCGCGCCTCCGTCGATCACGTCGACCTCGACCACGTGGCAGCCGCGCGCGAAGAGGTCGGGTGGGAAGCTCGCCGTCACCGAGCGCCGCCTCGCGTCCGACTCGGACTGCACGACCTCGGTGACGCCCCGGATCGCCTCGTCGCGGGCGAAGTCCAGGAATGCCCGCGCGTCCAGCGTGTCCTCTTCATTCTGGTCGAGCACCTGGCACGCGAAGGAGACGTCCTCGCTCCTCGTCCGGTCGAGCCGCACGACCTTGGCCGCCGGCGGCGCCATCGACTCGATGAGCGGCGGCAGGTTCTCCGGATCCTCGAACTCGACGCGGTCGGTGATGAGGCATCCCGCCGTCGAGCCCACGATCGCCATGGCCAGGAGTTGACGCAGCAAGGGTCGTACCACGGCCAATCTTGTCGTGGGATCACCGGCAGGCGCAAGGCGCCCCGGACATTTCTGTCAGGGCGCCTCGCCCACTCCCGTCGCCTCGGCGCTGAAGCTCCACAGCCGCCGGGCAAGCTCCTCGTCGCGCGCGAAGCGACTCGGCTTTCTGGGGGCGCACTGGTCGTAGTACAGGCCCGACTCCCGGGTCAGATCGGGTGCGGTCGCGCAGTGCAGGGTCGTCTTCGCTCCTTGTTCGGACGAGATCATGAAGAGCCCGAGGATCGGGCGGATCGGCCATGGAACGCCGCGCCAGAGGTCGGACGCCACCACTCCGGGGTGCACGGCGTACGTCGTCACGCCGCTGCCCGAGAGCTGCCTTGCGAGCTGGGCGCTGAAGAGCACGTTGGCGAGCTTGGACACCGAGTACTCCGGGATCCCCGTCACCGACGCCGTCGGGCGCCGCACCGCCTCGAAGTCGATCCCCTTCGCCCGAGCGTGGGCCGCGCTCGCCACCGTCACGACCCGCGACGGAGACGATCGGATGAGCCGCTCCCTGAGCAGGTTCGTGAGGAGGAAGTGGCCCAGATGGTTCACGCCGAAGGCGAGCTCGAACCCGTCCTCGGTCCGCCCGCGTCTGCCGGCGAGCCCCGCGTTGTTGACGAGGACGTGGATCGGTCGCTCCACCGCCAGCAGTCGTGCAGCCGCCCGCCGGATCGAGGCGAACGAGCCGAGGTCGATCTCGCAGTACTCCCCGCGGTCGCTCCCGGTCTCGCGGCGGATCTGATCGAGGACCTCCGCCGTTCGCTCGCGCGAGCGGCAGGCGAGGACCACGTGCCCGCCGCGGCGCGCCAGCTCGACCGCCGTGACCCGCCCGATGCCGGTGTTGGCGCCGGTGACGACGAACACGCGGCCTTCCAGATCTGCGGCCATCAGGCCGTCCTCTCCGGCTCGTCCTCCTTCTCGAGGTACCGGAAGATCGTCCGCGGATCCACGCCGAGGTCGTGCGCTGCCTTCGTGCGGTTGCCGTTGTTGCGCTCGAGGACCTGCAGGACGTAGCGCCGCTGGAAGTCCTCCTTGGCCTCGGCGAGCGGCAGGATCGGCGGAGCCGCATCGGGGTAGAGGTCCAGGTCCTCGGGACCGACCATCGTCTGCTCGCACATCACGACGGCCTTCTTGATGCGGTTCTCGAGCTGCCGGACGTTGCCCGGCCAGTCGTATTTCTTCATCGCGATGAGCGCGTTCGGCGTGAAGCCGCGGGCCTTGCTCTTGTACTCGGCCGCGTACTTCGCGAGCAGGAACTTCGCGAGGACGATGATGTCCTCGCCGCGCTCCCTGAGCGGAGGGAGCAGGATGTTGACCACGTTGAGCCGGTAGAAGAGGTCCTCGCGGAAGCGACCCGCCTTGACCTCGTCCTCGAGGTCCTTGTTCGTGGCGGCGACGACCCTGATGTCGAGGGTCTCGGGCTTCGTCCCGCCAACCTTCATCACGACCTTGTCCTGCAGGGCCCTGAGGAGCTTGACCTGCAGGTTCGTGGGCAGCTCCCCGATCTCGTCGAGGAACAGCGTGCCGCCGTCCGCGACCTGGAACTTGCCCTCGTGGTTCGTGACGGCGCCCGTGAAGGCGCCCTTGACGTGACCGAACAGCTCCGACTCGATGAGGTTCTCGGGGATCGCCCCGCAGTTGACGGTGACGAATGGCTCCTTCTGCCGCTGGCTCCTGCGGTGGAGCTCGCGGGCGATGAGCTCCTTGCCGGTCCCCGTCTCGCCGGTCACGAGCACGCCGATCGAGGTCCCGGCGACCTTCTGGACGCGCCGGAAGACCTCGAGCATCGCAGGGGAGGCCCCGAGGAGCTCGCCGAAGCGCACGCTCTCGAGCTCCTCCCGCAGCGCCTGGTTGTCCGTCCTGAGCGCGTCGAGGAGGAGGGCGTTCTTGACGAGGAGCGACGCCTGCGCCGCGAAGACCTCGAGGAGCTCGAGGTCGCGGTGCTCGAACAGGTTCACCACCCGGTCGTTGCCCACGTACAGGAGGCCCAGGAGCTCGCCCCTGTCCAGGAGCGGAGCGCACATGACGGAGCAGAGCTGCAGGTGGATCACCGACTCCGCGGTCGAGAAGACGGCGTCCTTGAGCGCATCCGACACGATCTTGGCCTCGCGCTTCTCCACGACGTGCCTGAGGATCGAGTCCGAGAGCTGGTGGAGCCCGTCCTCGATGTTCTCGCGGCGCACGTTGCGGGCGACGCGGACCTCGAGCGACCCCTGACCCGCGAGGACGAGGAACCCCTTGTCGGCGCTCGTCACCTCGATCGTCGCGTCCATGAGCGACTCGAGCAGCTCCTGGACCGGGTGATCGCCCTGCAGCTTGTCGGCGAAGCGCAGGAGCTTCTGCAGCACCGCACCCTCCGAGCCGCTCGCGGCGGGCTCCGCGATCGTCTCGGAGAAGACGCTGAACTCGGCCTCGGCCTCGCCGAGCGTGAGCCGGTCCTTGTGCTGCAGCCGCGCGCGCCGCTTCCTCTTCCCGTTCACCGCGATCTCGCCCGAACGGTCGACCTCGATGACGTTGAAGTCGCGCCCGTCGAAGACTACCTGCGCGTGGTGGTCGGCCAGCCGCGCGTCGGGGATGGCGATGTCGTTCTCCCTGGCGGCGCCGATCGACGTGATGTTCTTCCAGATCGCGAAGTGCTGCGCCTTGCCCCCTCGCGGCAGGAGCTTGAGGGTCGCCATTGAGGGGGCATGGTAGCAGGAGTTTTCAGTTATCGTCGGCCAGTGGACGCCGTGGGGCCCTACAGGATTCTCGGCACCCTCGGCTCGGGTGGGATGGGAACGGTCTACCACGCGCTCGACCCGGGGAGCGGCCGCGAGCTCGCGCTCAAGGTGGTGCGCAGGGACATCGGGCGCGGGCAGCCCGAGACGACCGAGCGATTCCTGCGCGAGGTGAGGGCGGCCCAGGCCCTCGACCACCCCGGAATCGTCGAGGTCTACGGCGCCGGCCGCGCCGCGGACGGAACGTTGTGGATGGCGATGGAGAAGTGCCAGGGCGAGGACCTGGCGAGCCGCTTGAAGCGCGGGCCGATGACCGTCGCCGATGCCTGCGAGGTCGCCGCGGACGTCGCACTGGCCCTCGCCCACGCGCACGGCCGCGGTGTAGTGCACCGCGACCTGAAGCCCGCGAACGTCTTCCTCACCCCCCAGGGCCCCAAGCTCCTCGACTTCGGCGTGGCCCGGCTCGCATCGACGACCGCGCGGCTCACCGCCGGCAACGTCATCCTGGGCACGCCGGAGTACATGTCGCCGGAGCAGGCCAGGAACGAGCCCGACGTCGACGGGCGCGCCGATCTCTACTCCCTCGGCGCCATCCTCTTCGAGTCCCTCACCGGCGTTCCGCCCTTCACCGGGGACGGGCCGCTCGCCGTCATGGTCCGGGTCCTGACCGAGCCGGTCCGGCCGGTCTCGAGCCTGCGGGTCGACGTCCCGCCCGACGTCGAGCGGCTCGTCTCGTCGCTCCTGGTGAAGGAGCGCGACCGCCGGCGATCGGACGCCGCCGAGGTCGCGGTGGAGCTTCGCGAGGCGGCCCGCCGGGCATCGTCGCCGAGCTTCCCCGCGCCCGTCGCCTCGCCGGCGCGGTCCGAGATGCGGATCGTCACGGTCCTTGCCGTGCTCGATCTGCCCGATCCCGGCGTGCTCGGGAGCGCCGTCCGCGCGGAGGGCGGAATCGAGGACTACCTGGGCAACGGCGAGACGATCGCGGTCTTCGGCGCCGAGCTGTCGTTTGGCGACGAGCCCGTTCGCGCCCTGCGCGCGGCGATCGCGGCTCGCCCGCGCGGCGCGAGGATCGGCGTCGCCACGGGACGGGCCCGTGCCTCGTCGGGCGGCGAGGTCGCGGGGACCGCGGTCGAGCAGGCCGTGCGCCTCGCGAGGGGCGCCGGGCCGGAGGGGATCCGACTCTGCGCGGCCACCGCGGAAGCAGCTCGGGGCCTGTTCCAGGTGCGGCGCATGCCCGACGGAGCGTTCGACCTCGTAGGCGAGCGCCCGGGCGGCGTCGCGGTCCGGGCGTTCCGCACCACGTTCGTCGGCCGCGAGAAACAGCTCGGGCAGCTCCTGGGCCTGTTCGCCCGGACGGTGCTCGACGGTGAGCCCGGGGCGGTGATCATCGTCGGGCACGCCGGGATCGGAAAGACGCGGCTGAAGGACGAGCTGCGCGGCGCGCTCGAGTCGCGGGCGGGCAGCATCCGCACGCTCGAGGCGCGCGCGGACCCCCTGAGGTCCTCCGTGCCCTACGCGGCGGTGTCGGACGCGCTTCGTGCGCGGATCCGGCCAGGCGCTTCGGCGCTCGGAGAGAACGTCGTCACGAGGCCCTGGGACACGATTCCTGCGGGCGAGCGCGATCCCGACTCGCCCAGCACTCCCGTGGCCCGTGTTCCGGGCCAGAACGTCGCGCTCGTCCGCAAGTCCACGCTGAAGGGCCCGCCGGGCGACGCCCAGCGGCGTGTTCGATCGGCGTCGAGCATCGACCTGTTGCCTCACCTGACCCGGTACCTGGACCGCCTCGGCCAGCCCGCCGCCGACGCGGAGGTCATCGGCCTCGCGATGGGGATCCGTGCCCTCGAGCGCCACGGCGCCGAGATCCCCTCGCAGGTCGCCGGCGCAACGGCTCCTGTCGCGGCGCCTCGCCCCGGGCCGAGGTCGTCACCTCGGGCGATCCGGTCACGGATGGAAGACGCGCTCGTCGCGGCTCTCGTGGCCGAAGCCCGCCAGGCGCCAGTGCTGTTCGTCGTCGAGGACCTGCAGTGGGCGGACGTCGACAGCCTCGCGGTCCTCGATCGCGCCCTCCACGATGCGCGGGGGTTCCCGCTCCTCGTGGTCGGCCTGGCCCGCCCCGAGCTCCTCGATTCGGCGCCGGCCCTGTTCGCTCGGGCACGGCGCACCGTCCTGCGTCTGGGGCCGCTCGATCCCGAGGCGTCGAGGGCCCTGGTCCGCGAGGTGCTCCGCGCGCGGCCCGAGGTGGGCGAGAGCGCCGAGCTCATCCTTCACATCGAGGCGACGGCTGCGGGCAATCCTCTCTACCTGCAAGAGCTCGCCGCTTGCGCGATTCCGGGGTCCAGCCTGGTCCCCATGAGCGTCGAGAACGCCCTGCAGGCTCACTTCGACGAGCTCGGCTCGTCCGAGCGCGAGCTGCTCAAGAACGCCTCCGTGATGGGCCTGTGCTTCTGGGACGCGGCGCTCGTGGCGCTCGGGCTGGACGCGGCGCACGTGTCGCGTGGCCTCGCGCGGCTGTGCACGCTCGAGCTGATCCTTCCGCGCGCGAGCTCCCGGTTCGAGGGCGCGTCGGAGTACGGCTTCTCGCACGCCCTCCTGAGGGACGCCGCTCATTCGCGGCTGCCGGATGAAGAGCGGGCGAAGCTGCACCTCGAGCTCGCCCGCTGGCTCGAGGAGGCCGGCGAGCCCGATGCGGCGGTCCTCGCACATCACCATGCGATGGGAGGCGACCGCGTGCGTGCGGCTTCGTACCTCGTGCAGGCCGCGGAGGCGGCGCTCGGCGCGTTCGCGAACGAGTCCGCGGTGGCGCACGCCGGCGCGGCTCTGGCGATGGTGAGCGAGCGCGAGGGCGCTCCGCCGGGCTTCGCTCCCCGGGCACCCCGCCCGTCGGGCCGGATCCGCCTCGACGCGCTGGCTGCCCGCGAGGAGGCGCTCCACCGCCTCGGGCGCCACGGGGACCAGGAGCGCGACGTGGCCCTGCTCGAGGCCGAGAGCGTGACGGACGAGGATCGCGTCCTGGCGCTGTCGCGGCGCGCGAGGATCCTGCGGGCTCGAGGAAGCCTGGCGGAGGCTACCGAATGCCTCGAGCGCGCCATCGCGCTTCCCGCGGCGGCCGGCCGCCTGCGGGCCGACCTCTCGTGCCAGATCTCCGAGAGCCATCTCGCAAGCGGACGCCACCGCCGAGCGATGGAGCTGTCGCACGACGCCGTGGATCTGGCGCGTGCTTGCGGCGAGGTCGCCCTCGAGGCCCGGGCTCTCTGGTGCCTGGCGCGCGCCGAGGGAGCCGTGGGGAACCTCGGACCATCGCTCGAGGACCACCGCCGCGCGCTCGAGCTCCTCGAGGCGACCGACGACGTCTCCAGCCAGCTGCCCTGCCTCCTGTCCCTCGCACGGGTGGAGATCATCGCGGGCAGACCCGACGACGCCGAGCGAAGCGTGCGCAAGGCGCAGAGGCTTCCCGCGGCGGGCCGCGACGCCGCGCTCGATTGCCATTCGGAGGAGGTGCTCTCGCTGTGCCTGTCGACACGTCGCGAGGGCGGCCACGCTCGGGGCGGCGAGGCCCGGATCGCCGCGATGCGCGCGATCGAGCTCGCCGAGCGGGCGGGGTCTGCCGAGCGGCGCGCGAGCGCGCTGGTCGCGCTGGGGCGCGCCGAGGGAGCGCTGGGGAGCGCGGAGGCCGTGGCCGACGCCGCGGCCGAAGCGCTCGAGATCGCGACGGAGCACGGCCTGGTCGAGGTCGGTGTCCGATCGCGGATCGAGCTCTGCCGCGCGCGCCTCGCGTGCGGCGAGCTCGCCGAGGCGCGCAGGCTGGCCGAGGACGCGCTGGACCGCCGGCTGGCAGGGGGACCCTGCCCGGCCGACCACGACGACGAGCTCCACGTCGCGCTGGCGCGATGCCGGCTGGCGACCGGCGACCGTGAGGCCGCCTACGCGGCGGCGGGCCGGGCGGTCGAGGTGGCGGCCCACAGAGCCCGCTCGCTCCCCGCGGGTCCCGCCCGGGACCGGTACCTGGCGAGCGCCGCGGCCTCGATAGTCGCGCAAACCGCGCGCGACATGGGACTGAACGTATTCACAGAGACCTTGACAGCCTTCCCCGCTACCGAGTAAATCGGCGGTCCAACGGAGCGGGAGGGTTTCTCAGAACCCTGGCGGATGCCGCCGGGAACCCGTCTTGCGCGAACTGGATCCGCAAAAGGAGGATTGGCGATGAAGCGGTTGTTCCTGATGATGGCGTTCGCAGCATGCTGTGCCCTCGGTGCCGTGGCCTGTGGCGGCGGCGACGAGGCGACCGAGGAAGGCGCGGGCGGAGAGACCACGACCGGCGGCGAGGAGATGACTGGCGGCGACACCGGCGGCGACGCGGCCGGCGGCGATGCGGCTGGCGGCGATGCGGCCGGCGGCGATGCGGCCAACCCCTGCGCCGGTGGGGCCGAGAACCCCTGCGGCGGCGGGGACATGGGCGGCAACTAGAGCCGACCTGGAGACTTACAGTCGAAGCGGGAGCGGCCATGCCGGTCGCTCCCGTTTCTTTTTTGGGGATCCGGTTTTCTTTCGTTCCGTGCGATACTGCGCGCCTTCTGAAAGGAGGACGACGTGAGGGTTTCGACGAGGGCTTTGGTATGGCCGATCGCGATCGCGGCGGTCGGGATCATGGGCGTGGGCTGCGGTGATGGCGGGGGCTTGCCTGGTACCTGCTCCCTGGACTTCTCGGGCGAGGTGGACTCGAGCTTCGGCGATCCCAAGATCGACACGTTGCTCGAGACGACCGGCCGCTTCAGCGTCGCCGTCGACGAGATCGACACGTCGGTCCGCGAGGCCTGCAACGCGATCGCGGCAGACCTCACCAGCGCGGCACCCGTCGAGGACACTGCGGCGGCGTGTGACGCCGCCACCGCGGCAATCGACGGCGTGTTCACGGCCAACGCCGATGTCGCGCTGACCGTCGATTTCGTGCCCGCCGTCTGCTCGGTCTCCGCGGAGGCGGTGATCGACTGCACGGCCGAGTGCGACGTCGACTTCGACGCCACGGCGACGCCGCCGACCTGCGAGGGCGGCGAGCTGTCGGGCGGGTGCACCGGCCAGTGCTCCGGGAGCTGCACCGTGGAGGGGTCGGCCGAGTGCTCGGGGACCTGCGACGCCTCCTGCTCCGGCCAGTGCGACGCGACGGTCTCCGCAGCCTGCGAGGGAACCTGCACCGGCCAGTGCGACGGGAACTGCTCCGCCACGGCCGCGGACGGGAGCTGCGAGGGCGAGTGCGACGGGACGTGCAGCGGCTCCTGCGCGGGGACAATCGAGGGTAGCTGCTCGGGCCAGTGCTCGGGAGGTTGCGACGGGAGCTGCCGCGCCGAGGTCACCGCAAGCTGCGAGGGCTCGTGCAGCGGCTCCTGCGACGTCGAGTTCACCGAGCCGCGCTGCGAGGGCGGCGAGTTCAACGTCGAGGCGAGCGCGGAGTGCAGCGCTTCCTGCCAGTCGGACGCCTCGTTCGACATGGAGTGCACGGAGCCCGACCTGATCGTCACGTTCACCGGCTCCGCGACCGTCGCCGAGGATCTCGACAAGCTGATCGCCACGCTGTCGGCGAACCTGCCGAAGATCCTCGCCGCGGCCGAGAAGGCCACGATCGTCGTCGACGCCACCGTCGACTTCGCCTCGGCCCTGCCGGGCGCCCTCGATGCCGCCACCGACATCGGCCTCGAGGCAGCCTCCTGCGTGACCTCGGCCGTCGAGTCGCAGGTCTCCGCCTCCGCGAAGATCACCGTCTCCGTCGAGGCCTCCGCCTCGGTCAGCGGCTCCGCCACCGGCGGCTGATCGGGGACACGCACCCGACTTCCAACCCGCCGGAATCACGCGCCTTCTGGACACAACCGCGCGATCTGTCCGCGCGGCCTCTTCCGCTCAGAACCTCAGCCCCACCCCACCCCGCTCCATCGTGATCTGATACCGCCTCGGCACCTGCCGGCGCGGGACCCTGCGCCACCGCACCTCCTCGCCCTTGAACTGCACGAACGCGTCGAGGATCCCGATGCCCGCGGTCACGACGAGCGCGGCGAGCGAGGTGACGTTCGTGTAGAAGGCGGCCGCCTCGATCGTCTCGTTCGGGCCGACGTTGTCGGAGCGGAGGTGAAGCGCTCGGACTGCGTCCTCCACTAGGTACGACCCGATGTTCAGGACGAGGAGCGTCGCCTCGATCATCAGGAAGGCCGTTCCCTTCGCGGTCTGCCCGTTGACGAACTGGCCGACGCCGAACGGGAAGGCCATGAACACGGGCTGGCGCGAGACCACGACCCGCTCGAGGTACACGGCGCTCTCCGCGCGACGGCGCCGCTCCTCCGCCTCGCGCCGCCTCCGCGCCTCCTCCTCCCTGCGCCGCCGCTCTTCCTCCTTGCGGATCTGCTCCGCGCGCAGCTCGTCCGCGATGCGCTCGTGGACCGAGCGGAAGAGGTCGACGACGGCGGTGGGATAGGCGACCGGGTCGATCTCGTAGTCCGGGATGGCGCGGAGCAGGAGCTCGAACTGCACCCCGGCCTCGCGGGGCCTGTGCTCCATCACCAGGCTCGCCGCGTAGTATACGCGGGCGTCGCGGATGAGCAGCTCGTCGGTCAGCGCGCCGGGCCCGCTTCCGAGCAGCGGCTCGAGACGCTCGATGGCCTCGGCGTAGTTGCTCGTGTCCCAGGCGGTCCTCGCGCGGTTGAAGTCGTCGATCTCGTCGGCCCGCGCAGGGCCGGCCGCGCAAAGAAGGAGCACTGCTACCGAGAGGCGAGACGTCACGGGGATGGGTCGATCTTGGCGCGCGCGCCACCCGGCGCGTCCAGCGATGTGGGCCCCGGCTGCGGACCGGGCGGGCGCTCATCGGCCTCGAGCGGCTCGAGGCGGAGCTCCACGCTCCGCACGGTGTTGGGGTGCAGCTCCACGCTGGCATCCACGCTCCGATAGCCACTGGCCCTCGCGACGACGTTCACGCTCTCGCTCGATTGCCCGAGCGGAACCTGGATGACGGACCTCGATCGCCCGCGCGCCCTGCCGACGACCTCGATGTCCGCCGGAACGTTCGTCTCCACGTTGAGGAGCGCGGGCCGGAATCGCAGCGATCGGCCGATCCGCTGCTCCCCCTGTCCCGCGAGGATCGTCTCGGTCCAGACCGCGTCCTCGCAGCAGGCCCCGGCGCCCACGAAGCGAACCTCATGAGGCCCGACTGACAGCGTTCGCGTCGTCAGATCCGGGCCGTACGTGCCGAGCCTCACGCCATCGACGAAGATGTCGAACTGGCGCACCTGCGGCCCCGCGACGAACCGCACCAGCCGCTGCGTCTCGGCCTCGGCCGCCTGGCGCGATCCTCCGGACCCCGAGGTCGCCGGCGCCGTTCGCTTCGCCTGCTTCGAGGAGGTCTCCGGCACGACCCTGCGACCGACCTTCCCGCGGTCGGACACCGGCACCACACTCGGGGCCTCGGCGCGATCGCCGTCGTGCAGCGGTCCGCGGTCGAGCTTCGGTCGCGCCGATCTCTCCCCCGTGGTGGTCCCGTGCGTCCCGCCAGGCCCGCGTGACGACGCCAGCGCCACCACCGCCGTGACCGCGAGGAGCGCGCCGGCAGCGACGAGGGCCTGCACGGTCCTCTGCCGGCGGACGATGGTCCCCACCTGTCGGAGCACCTCGGCGTTGCCGGGATCGATCGCCAGGACGCGGTTGAAGTACTCGGTCGCCTTCTGGCGGTCTCCGTCCTTCCAGGTCTCGTTGCCCCGACGGACCAGAGTGCCGACGAGCCGCGAGTCGTGCGCGGCGGTGAAGCCCTCGGGATCCGCGAAGAACGATCGGAGGAGCCCCGTGTCGCCAAGCCCCAGATCGTGGAGGAACGCATGCAGATCCGCACGAAGGTGCTCGACGCTCTGATAGCGATCGGTCGGGTTCTTCTCGAGGCAGCGCCGGATGATCCTGGCGAGCGCCTCGCCGATCCGGGGTCGAACGCGCAGGGGGTCCGGGAAATCGCCCTCGACGACCTTCTTGAGGACCTGATGTGGGTTCTTGCCCTCGAACGGAAGCCGGCCCGTCGCGAGCATGTACAGGACGGTGCCGACGCTGAAGACGTCTGCGCGGAAATCGAGGGTCCGCCCCTCGAGGTGCTCGGGGGACATGTGCGCGGGAGACCCGAGGATCTGGCCCGTCACCGTCATGGAAGTCGAGTCGAGGATCTGTGCGATGCCGAAGTCGGTGAGCTTGACCACTCCGTCGTCGCCGATCATCACGTTCTCGGGCTTGACGTCGCGGTGGATGATCCCCTGCGAGTGTGCGTGCTCGAGGGCGCGGCACACCTCGACGACGATCATCGCCGCGACCTCGACCGGCATGCGAGGATGGGCCTCGAAGAAGCGCTTGAGCGTCGGGCCGTGGATGAGCTCCGTGACGATGTACGACTCGGACGCCTCGGCCCCGGAGTAGTCGTAGATCTCGAGGATGTTCGGGTGCCGGAGCCGCGCGACGGCCTTGGCCTCGCGGTGGAACCGCAGCTTGCTCTCCCTCTGGGCCTGGAGGTGGGGGTGAAGCACCTTGACGGCCACGGCCCGCTCGAGCTGGCTGTCGAGCCCGCGATACACCACGGCCATCCCGCCGTGGCCGATCTCCTCCATCAGCTCATAACGCTCGAGCTTCCGACCCACCGAGTCCCTTGCTGCGAACCAGAGCCGATTGTATGGGCCGCTCCCACCTCGGTAAAGGACTTCCGCTCTCACTTCACGGGGCATAGACGATCGGCGCCCTGGCGCCAAGGAGCCATACATCGCCACTGGAGACGAGCAGGCCCGCCGCGATCTCCCCGGCCTCCGGCAGGGCCACGGGCCGGGTTGCCAGCGAGCCGAGGTCGATCAGCTCGGCGGTGCCATCGCCGGCGACCAGGACCTCGTCCTCGGTGGCGATCGCCACGGGACTGGCTCGCGGCGCTCCGAGGGCGAACGGCTCGGGGCATCCGTCGTCGCATGATGGGTCCAGCCGGACTCCGTCGCCCAGCGGTGAGCCCGTGTCGGGGTCGATCCCTCCCAGGACGAAGACCCGCTCGCCTCGTGCCACGGCCGCGGAGCCTCGGCGTCGATCGCTGCGGGCCGAGAGGATCGCGACGTCGCGAGACTCGAGGTCCACGAGCTCGGCCGAGGGCGAATCGCCACTGCCGCCGCCGTAGACGACGAGCCTGTTCCCCACCGCCACCGCCGCGCAGCCTTCCCGATCCGCAGCGAGGGATGCGTCCCAGAGGACGGCGCCCTGGCCGTCCCACACCACGAGATCGTCGGCTCCATCGCACAGGGCGAGCGCACCGCCGCCAGGCACCGCCGCCACCGTGGGAGATCGCCACGACGCCCCCTCGAGGCCGTCCTCGGCGGTGGTGATCCCATTGGCGGCGCCGTCGAAGACCAGGGCGTCCTCGCCGCCGCCGAGAAGGAGCACCTTCCCCTCTCCGAGCTCGACCAACCGCGCCTCGGGTCCCACGGGGTCGAGCGGCGTCATGCCCCGCACCGGCAGGTAGGTCAACAGGTCGAGCATCGCCAGGTCGCCCGCCCCGTCGAGCCCGAGGATCCATTGATCGAGGAGGGGCACCGCCCGACGCAGTGGAGGCAGGTCGGGGATCGTCACGCTCCCCGCGCTCTCGGGTGGCGAGACCAGGAGGCGGATCGTGAACCCCGCGAGGGCGCCAATCGGGGCCAGCGGCGTGGATCCGCGCGAGACGATCTCGCCGTCCGCATCGCTGGCCTCGAGCCGCGCGCGCCGGACGGCGCCTGCCTGCGCGTCGGAAAGATCGACGTCGACCTCGAACTCGCCCGCGGGATCGATCGGAACCGGATCGAATGCGATCGGCTCATCGGCCTCGAGCGTGACCCGAGCCGTGGCCGCGCCCTCGAATGGGTCCTCGCCGTCCCTGGCCACGAGCTGCACGAGGACCGAGGAGCTCGCGCCCTCCGACGCGCAACAAAGGAGAAGGAGGAGGGGCAGGCTGGGGAGGCTCAACCTCGTGGAGTGGAAACCCGATCCCGGCTTCGTCGGAGCCTCGCCCATGGTTTCCGGGAGCACGGCCCGAGAATACGGTAGTTTCGCTTCGATGTTCGTCCGGTTCGTAGAGAAAGGCCGCCTCCCAAGCGAGCTGCTCCCGCTGGCTCGGAGGTTCGCGAATCCGTTCTTGCTCGACAGCGCCGCGGTGTCCGACGACGACGGGGCGACGTCTTTTCTCGGTTGCGATCCGATCGACGTCATCGATGCGCGCGACCTCGGTTCGGGCGAATGGCGCTCGGCGTGTGATCGACTGGACGCGCTGCGCGACCCTCGAGCGACGGGCTGGAACGGAGCCAGGCCCGGACCAAGGGCCGTCGGCTTCCTCTCGTACGAGCTCGGCGAGCACATCGAGCCGAAGGCCAGCGGGTGCCCGCGGCCGGGCGGCGCCCCGAGCGACCTCTGCTTCGGTGTGTACGACGCGGTCTATCGATGGGACCACGCGACGGGCACCGCCTCGATCGAGGCCGACTCGAGGAAGGCGGCAGAGGCCCTCGAGGAGAAGCTCCTGCACGCGGACCCGAAAGGTCCTCGTCCCTTCGAGCCCTTGCACCTGCCGGCCCCCGTCTCGAGCCTCGACGAGCGCGAGTTCGAGGCGATCGTCGATCGCGCGCTCGAGTACATCCGCGCGGGCGACATCTACCAGGTCAACCTCGCGCGGCGGCTCGAGATCGCCTGCGAGCCCGACCCGGGGGCGCTGTACGCGAGGCTCCGCCGCTCCAATCCCGCGTCCTTCGGTGCGTTCCTGGATCTCGCGGGCATCGCCGTCCTCTCCACCTCGCCCGAGCGGTACCTCTCGTGGGATCGCGCGACCGGTCGCATCGAGACGCGACCGATCAAGGGAACGCGGCCGCGAGGCAGGACGCCGGCAGAGGACCGGGCGCTCGCTGCCGAGCTGGAACGCGACGCCAAGGAGCGCGCCGAGCACGTGATGATAGTCGACCTCGAGCGCAGCGATCTCGGACGCATCGCCCGGATCGGCACGGTCGCGGTGAGCCGCTACGCCCGCGTCCAGTCGCTCGCCCGAGTCCACCACCTCGTTTCCGACGTGACCGCGGTCGTGCGTGAAGGAGTCGGCCTCGCCGACGTGCTCGATGCGACCTTCCCGGGCGGCTCGATCACCGGCGCTCCGAAGGTGCGAGCGATGCAGATCCTCGCCGAGCTCGAGCCAGTCCGTCGAGGCGTCTACACGGGTGCGATCGGCTACGTCGACCGCGCCGGAGGGTGCGACCTCGCCATCCCGATCCGCACGGTGGTCGTCCAGGGCTCGTCGCTGTCGTTCCACGTAGGAGCCGGCATCGTCGCCGACAGCGATCCCGCCCGCGAGTGGCGCGAGACCGCCGACAAGGCGCAGGGCATTCTGGACGCGCTTTACTGAAGGGTGCAGTTCCCGGTTTCCAGGCATCGGGACACGGCAAATCCTTGCGCTGCTGACGACGCCGCGGAGTCCCCGACGGTGGATAATCGCGATTGCCGAGCAGACCACCGGAGCCGACTTGGTCGTTGACGTTGACCTTGACCTTGACCTTGACGTTGACGGCGACGACGACTTGGACGTGGTCGCCCGTTCGTCGACG
>JACPQR010000149.1 GCA_016190375.1 Deltaproteobacteria bacterium | reverse complement strand
GTTGCCTGTTGCCTGTTGCCTGTTCGTCCGGAAGTAGCGGCCACCAGCTGGCCACCGGCGGCCCCCAACCCCTGGCCGAATCTGCGCCGCGAGCCACTAGCCGCCACCGAGAGCCGCGACCCACCCTGGCCAGCGCGCTTGCCGCGGCCGGTACTTCGGCCCCCCGGCCCGGCAGGCCCCGAGCGGAAAGCCCCGCGAGCGCCGCAGGCACGCGAGCTCTCTCGGGGCACGGATTTCGCAGAGATGGACACCCATGCTCGCACTGCCGTCCCATCGGATCGAGGGGTTTCGGCTCCTTAGGCTGCCGGTCTCGCTCGTCGTTGCGTTGTCAGGCGGTTGCGCCGGGCTCGGCCCGGACGAGAGCTCGCGAGCAGCCGAGGCCGAGGCGCCTGCCGAGCTGGGCATGGTGTCCTTGGCGGCGCTGGCGACCTGCACCGGTGAGCTCGACCCTCAGGCGGACCTCTTCTATGCGCGGGACGTCCTGCGGTGCCGCTTCCGCTTGCCGCACGCGCCGGGTGTTCGATGGGGCTCGGTGACGGTCGGCTTCGCGCCGCAGGGCGAGCCGCCGCCAGCGACCAGACACCTCGCCGGAGATTCACTCGACGGCGAGGAGATCTTCAGGTTCTCGGCGGACTCGTATCCGATGGAGCTCTCCGTGACCCTCGGCGTCGCCATCGAGGGGAGCGGCGCCGTCGGCTCCGACGAGCTTTCGAACGGGACGAGCCTCTACTGGGGAGCGCGACGGTCGATCGCGAGCCGGCAAGCCCTCGCCGCGTTCAGCACCGAGAGCCCGCTGGCGATCGCCGCGCCGTTCGATCTCTGGCAGGTTGCTCTGTGGCCGTCGGCGGAGCTTGGGTCCGCATGGAGCGGCGAGCAGGTGTCGTGGCTGCAGTACTCGGTCGAGTACTCCTTCCCGATCAGCTCCGACGCGCTGAACGTCGGAGGCCCGACCGCGGCGGCGGCGGTCACCGTCCGCCGGACCCGGTGGACGCATAGAGCAGACCAGTCAGACCTCGGAGCCCTGACGCGCGAGGTCGTACATCTTCCCGTCCCTCGCGGTGGCTTCGGGAACGCTCCGCCTGCCTTCCAGCTCCGGCTCCTCGGTGAGACAGACGTTGAGGGCGGAGGCGGGCTCGTCGGCCCCGGCTACTACGTCGTGTCGCGTTCCGGACAGACCACGCGGACCGCCATCGACCAGCTTCCGCCGACGGGCTCGGAGGGTCCGGCCGAAAACCCGGACGGAGGCGCTCCGGTCGACGAAACAGATGGCGGGTCGCCGACCGCTCCGCCGGATCCCTGTGCCGGGGCCTGCACCGTCTCCCAGGCCTGTGTCTCCGGCGGCTGCGTCGACCGCGGCGCCCAGACGCAGTCGGAGTACTGCAGCTCGCCGAGTCGTTCCTGCGACCCGGGCGAGGACGGGGACTGCGCCGACGGCCACGCCTGCGTCGGCGGGCTGTGCCGGCGGCTGGGCTGCCAGACGCAGTCGGACTACTGCAGCGATCCCATCCGGCCATGCGACGGCGACGACAGCGATTGCGCGGACGGCCACGCCTGCGTCGGAGGGCTCTGCCGGCGGCTGGGCTGCCAGACGCAGTCGGACTACTGCAGCGCGCCCACCCGACCCTGCGACGGCGAGGACGCGGACTGCGCCGAGAGTCACGCTTGCGTCGGCGGCCTCTGCCGGCGGCTCGGCTGCCAGACGCAGTCGGAGTACTGCTCCGACGCGACGCGACCGTGCGACGTGGACGACGACGCCGATTGCGCGCCGGAGCACGCGTGCGCCGCAGGTCTCTGCCGGCGCGTTGGCTGCCAGACGCAATCGGAGTACTGCTCGGCGCCCACCCGGGCGTGTGATCCGGGCGACGACGGCGACTGCGCCCCGGCGCATACATGCGTCGAGGGCCGCTGCCGCCGGGCGACTTGCGAGTAGTACCGCGCTCACTCCAGCGGCGCGAGCCTGATTCCATCGACCCGCTCGAGTCTCACGGGAGACAGGGGCTCCCTGTCCTCGCCGAAGCCGCGCATGGCGGTCACGCCGCGGGCGTCGCGAACCCTGGCGAGGTCGTCTCGGAGGGCCGCCCGCGAGCTCGCTCCGCGCTCGACGGCCGCTCGGATGAGCTGCCAAGCGTCGTGCGCGAACGCCGCGTGGAAGCTGGGCTCGCGCGAGAAGCGGGAGGAGTAGCTCGACGAGAAGGCGCTGGGGGCGCCCCCGAGCGAGGGAGGCTCGAACGGGGTCGAGACCACGGCCCCCTGGAGGTAGCGGCCGGCCACGCGCACCGTCTCCGCGTCGATCCCGACCGAGGGCAGGAGGAGCTGTGTCGCGCGCGTGCCTGCCGGTGGCGCGCTCGGCGAGCCGTGCGCCGACGACCAGAAGCCAGCCGCGGCCAGCGCCGGGGCGAGCAGCCGGACGTCGGCCGCCGGGCAGGGCAAGAAGATCGCCTGGACCGGCACGTTGCGGAGCGGAGACAGGGTGTCGGTGAAGGTCCTCGTGCCCGGCGCGTACCGCGCCTCGCCCACGACGCGCGCGCCGGCGGCGCTGACTTGCTCGGCGAAGGCGTCCCTCAGAGCCCTGCCGTAGGGAATGTCCGGGTGGACGATGGCGACGTCGCGGATCCCGAGGCTGCTCGTCGCAGCGGCGAGGATCGACGCTTCGGATGCGTTCGTGACGTAGGCACGGAAGACGTGGGGCCCGACGGCCGGCAGGTCGTCTCGCGGCGACAGTAGAAGGATCGGCACCGAGTAGCTCTGGGCCCGCTCGGCGGCCTTCTGCGCGGTCCCGCCCTCGATCGACCCGATGATCCCGATCACGTGCTCGGTCTGCACGAGATCGTCGACCGCCGCGGCCGCGCGCTCTGGATCGCCCGCGTCGTCGCGCACGACGAGCCGGAAGCGCTGACCCTCCGGCACGCCTTCCTGAAGGCCTTCGGACGCCACGTAGAGACCTCGGAGCACCTCCGCGCCGACCTCGCGCGCCCGCCCCGACAGGGGAAGGACGGCGCCGATGACGTGGGGGTCCACGTTGCGCCGATCCGAGATCGCCTCGCCGAGGTCCCGTACGCGCTGGTCCTCGTCGCCGATGGAGTCGCGAAGCAGGGCCAGCATCTCGGTCGCGCGGGCGAAGTCGGAGACGTCCAGTGCATCGCGCGCGCTCCTCTGGACCACGAGCGGCCAGGCGACTCCACCTCGAGGCAGCGTACGAAGCGCCTGCTCGACGCCCTCGGCCGACAAGGGCCCCTGCACGATCTGCGTGGCACGTTGCTCGGCCGCGCGGCGCGCGCTCTGGGTCGTCGCGACCTGGGCGACGGCGTCCACCCACCGGAGCGCACCGACGTGGTCGCCCAGCGACGTGGACGCGGTCGAGAGCGTTCGATAGAGGAGCTCGGCGTCGGCCGGATCGACCATCCGCCCCGCGAACGGACGGAGCGCCTCGATCGCGCCCGCATGGTCACCCGCACGCTCCAGCGCAAGCCCGTCGAAGAAGCTCGCCTGCTCTGCGAGAGCCTGGTCGTCTCCCCGCCGCAGCTCGCGGAAGTACTGCCGTGCTCTCGGTACGTCTCCCGTCTCGAGCGCGATCCTGCCCAGGGTCAACCTGGCATCCGCCACGAGCGGATCCGCTGGGAAGCGCGTCAGGAACGAGTCCAGCTCCTGGCGCGCCTCCTCGTACCGCCCCGACTCGAACTCGCGCATCGCCCGTCGGAAAGCGCCCTCGGCTTGCGGGTCGTCGGTCGTACCGGACACGTCGCTCAGCCTCACGGCTCGGGCGGGGCAGCCAACCGTCACGGCCGACAGGAGGAGGACCACGGCAAACGCCATCCTGCAGCCACGAGCCATCGAGTCGCTAAGCTATCGAACGAACCCACCGAAGCGCAAATTCCGATGGGCTCTCCTGAAAACCAGGCTCCGTCCCCGCGCGCGAATGCGCTATTGTCGCCCACGAGCGAATGGACCGGCAGCGCGCGTACTTGCTCCTGAGGAAGGCGCACACGTTGACGGGCGTCATTCCCGTCGGGGTCTTCCTCGTCGCCCACCTGGTGACGAGCTCGAAGATGCTGGACGGTCGAGAGGCCTGGAACGAGCGCGTCCACCGCACCCAGTCGACGTGGGGCTGGCCCGCCGTCGAATGGGCAGCGATTCTCGTGCCGCTGGCGGCGCACGCCATCCTCGGCCTGTGGCTGCTCGCCGGCCGCCGGGCGGACGTCGCACCGCTCGCGTCCGCACCCGCGTGGTCATCCGTGGCCCAGCGGGCGACGGCGCTGTGCGCCTTCGCGTTCATCGTGCTGCATCTCTGGGAGTACAGGGTCCAGAGATCGCTTGGGGCGCTCCCCTTCGGCGAGATGGTCGACCGGCTGGCCTCGAGCCTCGAGGGGCGCCTCCTGTTCGTTCCTTACCTCCTGGGGATCTCCGCCACGGTCTTCCACTTCGCGAACGGGCTGTGGCGCTTCTCGGTCTCGTCGGGGATCGCGCGGACGCCCGGGGCGCAGCGCGCCGCCGCGATCGTGCTCGGCCTCGGCGGCATCCTGATGTGGATCTGCTGGCTCGACCTCCTCGCTCATTTCCATGCGGGCGGCCCACTCCTCGGGTGGCTCGGAGGTGCGGGCGAATGACCAGAGACCGTGCACGCGCGGTCGGCCTGGGCAGCCGGGTTCGCGTCAGTGGTGGCCCGGCGGCGCCGACGGGTGCTGGGAGCTGACCATGGGACGGCTGTTCGCCATCGCGTTGAACACGTTCCGCGAAGCCGTTCGCGACCGGATCCTGTACGGGATCCTCTTCTTTGCGATCGCTTTCCTCCTGTTCATCCTCGTCCTCGGGGAGCTCTCGCTGAACAAGGAGGAGCGCGTGCTCCTCGACGTCGGGATCGCGGGGATCTCGCTCTTCGCCGTCGTGATCGCGGTCTTCCTGGGGGTCTCCCTCCTCTTCAAGGAGATCGAGAAGAAGACCCTGTACACGGTGCTCTCGAAGCCCGTCAGGAGATTCGAGTTCATGCTGGGGAAGTTCCTGGGCCTCGTGGGCACTCTCGGGGTCCAGGTGCTCCTGATGGGAATCGTCCTCGGGGCTTTGCTCGTGCTCAAGGACGTCCCGGTGCGGGCGCAGCTCGGCTGGTCGCTGACGCTCGTGTTCCTCGAGGTCACGCTGGTCTCGTCGGTCGCGCTCTTCTTCTCGAGCTTCTCCACTCCATTCGTTTCCGGCGTCCTCACGCTGGGCGTGTTCGTCACCGGCAGGCTGCTCGACGCCCTGGGGGAGCTCGGGCACAGGGGCTCGGCGGAGCTCCGCACGGTCATCGACGGGATCGTCGCGGTCGCGCCGAACTTCTACCTCTATTCGCCCGGATATCACACGCTGGCCGTCTCGGAGCCCGGGATGGAGCCCTTCGCGTACGTCGCGAAGGTGGCCGTCTACACGCTCGTGTACGCTGCGATCCTCCTGGGGCTCGCGAGCGCGATCTTCGCTCGAAGGGATCTGGTGTGACCGGACCCGTGGCCCGGCGCTGGCTCACGGCCGTCCTCGTGGCGCTTTCCTTTCTGGCCCTCGTGTACGCGCGCGTGCTCTGGGAAGCTCGTGCCGAGTACCGCGAGGGCGACGACTGGATTGCGCGCGGCGATCCCGACGAGGCGATCGTCCACTATCGCAGAGCGGCACACTGGTACGCGCCCGTCAATCCCTGGGTGCCCGCCGCTCTCGATCGACTTCGTGCCATCGGCGACCGGGCGAGGCGCGAAGGCCAGATCGACCGCGCGCTCGCGGCGTACCGCGCGATCCGCGGGAGCATCCTGGGCACGAGGAGCTTCTACACGCCCATGCCGGGCCGACTTCGCGCCGCGAACCGCGCGATCTCCGCGCTCATGGCCAAGCAGCCGCGCCCGGCGCAGGACCTCGGCAAGAGCGAGCGGCAGCTCGCACGCGAGCACCACGAGCTCTTGCTGAGGGACGACACCCCATCCGTCCTCTGGTCGGTGGTGCTCCTCTCGGGCTTCTTCACCTGGATCGCCGGCGCTTTCGGCTTCATCTACCGAGGTCTCGAGGCCGACGGCAGACTCGTGCGACCGCTCGCGATTCGCTGGCTCTTCGCGGTCGCCGGCGGGCTCGCCGCCTGGGTCGTCGGGATGATCCTCGCGTGACATTCCCCGCCCGTTCCGCTACAAACCGTTCCTCCCAGACAGGAAAGAAGGAAGCCGCCCGATGGCAGACGCCAAGAAGAAGCCAGTGAAGAAGAAGGCAGCGAAGCCCGCGACACCGCGCTCGGAGAAGAAGTGCTCCGTCGCCGGTTGCAAGCGGCCCTATCGCGCGAAGGGGTACTGCCGCATCCACTACAAGAAGTGGCGGACCGGCGAGTACGGCCATGTCCGGTACAACGTCTGCTCGAAGGAGGGTTGTCGGAAGGCCACCCTGCGCGGAGGGATGTGCCTCGAGCACTGGAAGGCCGATCACCAGAAGGGCGAGGCCGCCGCGGCCGCGTAGACGCGGTTGGACGCCCTGCGAATCGAAGGCGGGCACCGCCTCGAGGGGGTGGTCCGGATCTCCGGAGCGAAGAACGCCGCTCTCCCGATCCTCTGCGCGGCCCTCCTGGCCGACGGAAAGAGCACGTTCCGCAACGTGCCGGCGCTTCGCGACGTCGAGACGATGGCGGCGCTGCTCAGGTTCATGGGCGCCTCCGCGGAGGTCGCGCCGCCCATCGTCACGGTCAATCCCGCGGCCGTCAATCGTCCCGAGGCCCCGTACGAGCTCGTCAAGCAGATGCGCGCCTCGGTGCTCGTGCTCGGGCCGCTCATCGCGAGGTTCGGTCGCGCAGTGGTCTCGCTGCCCGGCGGCTGCGCCATCGGCGAGAGGCCGATCGACCAGCACCTGAAGGGGCTCGAGGCGATGGGCGCCTCGGTCACGCTCGAGCACGGCTACGTGAAGGTGACGGCCCGGAATCTCCGCGGAGCGGACGTCGTGCTCGACACGCCGACCGTGACCGGGACCGAGAACCTCATGATGCTGGCCGTCCTGGCCAAGGGGCGCACCACGCTCCTCAACGCCGCCCACGAGCCGGAGGTGGAGGAGCTCGCGCGTGTCCTCAACAAGATGGGCGCCAAGGTGGAGGGCGCCGGGACCGACGTCGTCCGGATCGAGGGCGTCGACTCGCTGCAACCGGTCGACCATGCGATCATCCCCGATCGGATCGAGGCAGGGACGTTCCTCGTCGCGGCGGCCGCGACTGCCGGCGACGTCCTCGTCGAGAACTGCCAGCTCGAGCACCTCGAGGCGGTCGCGGCAAAGCTCCGTCTCGCGGGAGCCGGGCTGGTTCGCGAGGGCACTGGCGTGCGAATCCGGGCGTCGGCGACTCCACTCAGGCCCGTCGAGATCACGACCGCGCCCCATCCGGGCTTCCCGACGGACATGCAGGCCCAGCTCATGGTCCTGATGTGCCGAGCGGGGGGCCAGAGCGTGATCACGGAGACGATCTTCGAGAACCGCTTCATGCACGTGGGCGAGCTGCGTCGCATGGGCGCCCAGATCGACATCCGGGGTCGCACCGCGTTCGTGTCGGGACCGACGCCGCTGTCGAGCGCCCAGGTGATGGCGACCGACCTGCGCGCGAGCGCGTCGCTCGTGATCGCCGGGCTCATGGCGGAGGGTCGGACCGAGATCCTCCGCGTGTACCACATCGACCGCGGCTACGAGCGGATCGAGGAGAAGCTGGCGAACCTTGGCGCGAAGATCGAGCGATTCAGAGGCAGGTCGTAGGAGCCGGCCACTCCGCCGCGGGACCGAAGGCGCCGGAGCGACCGACGCGTCCACTCCGCCGCTCTCGGTCGCGCTACCCAAGGGGCGCCTGCTCGAGGCGCTGGAGCCCCTGCTTCGCAGCGCCGGGCTGCCGACGGCGATCCTGCGACAGCCAGGGCGCGCGCTCCTCCGCGACGACCCCCGTGGCGGTTATCGCTACCTCCTCTTGAAGCCCGACGACGTGCCCACCTACGTCGAGCACGGCACCTGCGAGGTGGGGTTCGTCGGTCGAGACGTCCTGATGGAGCGAGGACACGACCTGTACTGCCCGGTCGATCTCGGTGTGGGCCGCTGCCGGATCGTCCTCGCGGGGCCCGCGCACGGGCGGCCACCGCCGGCTCAGCCGCGCGTGGCGACCAAGTACGTCAACGTCACGCAATCGTGGTTCGCCGCCCGTGGACAACCCATGCACCTCATCGCGCTGTCTGGCTCCGTCGAGCTCGCGCCCTTGTCGGGGCTCGCCGACCTCGTCGTGGACATCGTGGAGACAGGCGAGACGCTGCGCCAGAACCACCTCGCAGTCCTCGAGACGATCTGCGACGTCAGCGCCGTCATGGTGGTCAATCGCAGCGCCCTCAAGCTCCGCCGGGCGCGGATCCTCCCTCTGATCCGGTCGGTCCGCGCGGCATCTCGGACCTGACCGAAAGGACCTCGGACAGAAGGCGCGGGGGACGGGAGGGGGGAGGAGTGCCTGCCCCCCGCGCCCTCTGTCTGGGTCGTCGACCTACCGGCTGCGGGCTGGTGCGGGCCGCGGCGCTTGCGGGGCCTGCGGGGCCTGCGAACGCGGCGCGTTCCCCGCGACTCGATGCGAGAGGGTCGTGTCGCCCCTCACGGACAGGTAAGGGCGGAGGCGCCGCAGGGTGGCGCGCCCGATTCCGCGAACGGCGACGACGTCGTCGACACGGGCGAAGGGGCGGCGCTGGCGCAGCTCGATGATCGCGCGAGCCTTCGCCTCGCCGATGCCCGGCAGGAGCTGGAGCTGCTCCGAGGTTGCGGTGTTGAGGTTGACGACTCCCTCGCTCGCGGGCGGGGCGGGAGGCTCGTCCGCCCGCGCATTCTGCGCGGCGGCGATCAAGAGGCCGAAGATCGGCAGGGCTCGAACGAACGACTTCTTCATGTTTCCATCTCCTCGTCTGTGCGCCGTCAGGCGCTCATGCGGCGCTCGCCGCGGTCATGGGAAGGGCGGCTCCGATGGGGCGCGGGTCCCGGATCAGGACCTCCCCGTTCCCCGGGTACGCGTGGAGGATCACCTTGATGCTCCCGTCGCGGTTCTCCCAGGCGCTCCCGATGCGGATCCAGAGCTTCTTGTTCTGCGCAATCTCCACAATGACGAAAACCTCCTTGGTCACGCGTTGCGGTCTGGTCTCATCTGCGAACGTCTCTGACATGTGCTCGTCTCCTTGTCGGCTGCCTGTGAGCGACCACGTGGCAACTGCCGTGCCGTCCCGGGCCGGCGCTTTTCGCGCGAGAAACCGCTTCGCGGGGCCTGGCGCCAGGTGGCGAAGGGTGGCGCCGCGCCACCCGCGGAGGGGCGCATGCTCTCGCGACCCCAAGCAGCCCCGAGCTGCATGCGCCGTGACGGGTGCGAGCGCACAGCGCTCTCGGCCCTGACGTCTGACCGGTCCCTGTGGGTGCGGAGGACGCTCGCTGCATGGCGCCCATCTCGGGAAGGTGGAGAAGCGCGACAGCGGGATGGCGAAACAGATGAAGGACGCATCGATTCCCTCGAACCTGAGCGAAGGGGCACGGAGGCGAGGCAAGGATCGCACCCACTTGTTCTCCGTGGCCGCGGGTAGCGCTGGCGAGGTGAAGAGGCAGGTGAGGATCGCGAAGGCGTGGCGTTACATCGACGATGCGGCGTTCGGCGGCGTGGCCGACTGGCTGGACCGCACCTGCGCGATCACATGGCGGCTGGTCAATCCGAGGAGCTGAAGGACGACAGAGAGCACCGAGCTCGATGCATCCGGACCCGCTGTGGACCCTCCTCGATTTCCTGCTTGACTGACGGGGCGAGGTAGATTATAGCCCATATCAAACATGAAACGTCGTGGCCCTCGCTCACCCGTTCCCGTTCAGCTCGAGCTCCGGCCGCGGACCCACGGCGGCAGGCGCGAGGGAGCTGGCCGACCGAAGACCGGCAACGCCGGTGTCCCCCATCGCTCGCGAGAGGCGCTGGCGTCGCGGTTCCCCGTCCACGTCACCCTGCGGGCTCGGCGGGATGCGCCGGATCTGCGG
>JACPQR010000146.1 GCA_016190375.1 Deltaproteobacteria bacterium | reverse complement strand
TCCCAAGCCGGACCACGTTCAAACCCACCGGCGCGGCCCCCACCGGCTTGGCGACGTGCAATGAAGGGCGCCTGACCGGCGCCGGTATCTCGAACACGTGCCTGACGCTGGCCACCGAGGTCGTCGAAGAGTTTCCTCGGGGTCATGCCGAGCGAGGCGATCAACAACGGCGGAGTCGGTCGTGCGGAACATCGCCGAAGGGCAGGTCGCTGGTCTGGCGCAGACAGCGCGAAGCACGACGAGATCGCACGGGGCGAGGCGATGGAGTGTGCGGCCTCGCTGGACGTACTGAAGGCGAGAAGGCTGATCGCGCAGCAGCGCTACGAACAGGGCATCCAGTTGCTCGAGGGCGTTGTGGCCATGCTGACGAAGATGATCCGAGGGCGTCAACGAGGCCTACGCCCACGTCCAAGTCGTCGTCGCCGTCAACGTCGCCGTCCAGGTCAACGTCGACGACCACGCAGTCGGCGACGAGCTTCAGGCCTTCCTGCGAGGGATGCCCAGGGCGGCGATCTTCGCGACCAGAGTCCTGCGCGAGATCCCGAGCTTCTTCGCCGCGCTCGTCTGGTTGCCGCCGCAGGCCTCGAGAACCTCGAGGATTCGAGAGCGCTCGAGCTCCCGCATCTCGTCGCGGACGGCCGTGTAGTCCTTCGGCCGCGAGGAGGGGCTTGGCGGCGCCACCGTGCTCGCGGCCACCGGCGGCGTCCCGGGCTCCGCCACCGGCGGCACGGATGACGCGCGCGCACCCGTGGCGAGCCTCACGCGATCGGGCAGGTGCTCCGGCTGGAGCACTCCGTCGCTGAACAAGAGGACGGCGCGCTCGATCGCGTTCCTGAGCTCGCGGACGTTGCCCGGCCACGAGTAGCGTCCGATGGCCTCCTCGGCGGCGGGACCGAGCGTCACCCGCCCGCCCCCCATCTCGGCGAGGAAGCGGCGCGCCAGGCCCAGGATGTCGGCCGGACGCTCCCGCAGGGGCGGGAGCGAGACGATCGCCCCGCTCAGGCGGAAGTACAGGTCCTTGCGGAACGTGCCCTGGGCGCTGGCGGCCTCGAGATCACGGTTGGTGGCGGCCAGCAGACGCACGTCGACGCGGCGGTCGGTCAGGCTCCCCAGCCGTCGAACGGTGCCGTCCTCGAGCGCTCGGAGGAGCTTGGCCTGCTGGCCCAGCGGCAGCTCGCCCACCTCGTCGAGGAGCAGCGTCGCGCCATCGGCGGCCTCGAAGAGGCCTGGCTTTGCCTGCGCCGCGCCAGTGAACGTCCCCTTCTCGAAGCCGAACAGCTCCGCCTCGAGCAGCGACTCGGGGAACGCGGCGCAGTTCAGGCGCGAGAGCGGCTTGTCCGCTCTGGGCGAGGAGCGATGGATGTGCTCCGCCACGACCTCCTTGCCGCTTCCGGTCTCTCCCACGATGAGCACGGGGATCCGCCCGGCGGCGACCTTCCTGGCGAGGTCGAAGACGGTCTGCATCGCGGGCTCGACGACCACGGGCCCCTCGCCGGGCTCCGCCGTGGGCGGCCGCAGGGCTTTCGTGCAAACGGCGAGGAGCTCGCCCTCCGAGGTCCCGTCACGCGGAAACAGCGCGCAGCCTACCTCGGCCGTGACGCCGCTCGCGCTCAGGCCCCTCTCCAGCGTCCGGGCGAAGTTCGAGGCCGGCCAGGAGGAATCCGCTCCGACCGCGACCTGATAGTGGTGGGCGCTGTACTGGCCGATTGAAGAATCGGCTCCGAGAGTCTTGCGGAGCGCCTCGACGACGGCGCCGGGCGTACCGGGCGCGCGCACCATGAAGACCGCGACCGATTTGCCCTTCGCCCGGGCCGCCTCGATCCGGCCGCCGAGCCGGGCCTCGAACTCCATCTGGCTGAGCAGCCCCCAGACGTCCGCGACGCCCGAATCCGCCAGGAGGATCACGGCGGAGCCGACGCGGAGGGCGACCCCGGGGCGCAGGGGCGCGATGCCCGTGAGCAGCTCGCTGCCGAGGAAGGTCCCGTTGCTCGATCCGAGGTCGTGCGCGAGGATCTCGTCCTTGCTCATCGAGAGCTGGACCTGACGCCGCGAGACGCTCGGATCGGACACCACGATCTCCACTTCGGGCGCCCTGCCGATGACGAGGGTGCCCTCTTCGGGAAGGTCGACGGCTCGCGTCCGGTCGTGCTCGATGACGAGCAAGGACCGCGGCCCCTGGCGCGCGGTCGAGAAGGGGCCGGCCTTAGCGGTGGTTCGAGTCCGGTCGTACCCCATTCGGCACCCGACGATACTACGGTGTTTCTCCCGGCATGCTCAACTGAGAAGGGTGCAGCTCCCGGCTTGCAGGCATCGGGAGCCCGCAAATGGCGGCGGTTGCGGAGCGAGCCGGACGGGCAGGGCTACTTCTACCAGGATAATCGCGTCCCCTGCGGATGGCGTGGGCAGGTGCGTGGGCGCGGGCATTGACGTTGACGTTGACCTTGACCGTCAACGTCAACGTCAACGTCAACGCCGACGACTACGCATGCGGCTGACATGGCTGCGCTAACAGGTTGATTGTAAACAGGGATCTGCACCCCCCTGAGAAGGGCGTTGCTCTGACAGCCCGGTCCCTCCGCAGGATCGGTGATGGAGCCCATCCCGCGGTCGACCTGAGCGCTCTCCGACTCACCGCCGCGCACCTTCCTGCTCAACCGAGAGGCGTCCCGCCCGCCCGCGCGCCGATCCGCGGGCAATTGCGGCCGGCACGTGAGCTGCAACCGGGCCGCGCATGAACCTCCGGCGACACCCGATCGGGCTCTCCTGGCTGACACTCTGCGTGCTCCTGGGCGCCTGCGGCGGCGGCGGCACCGGCGACGACGACGCGACCGATGGCGACGCCGACGCCGACGGCGACACGGACTCGGATTCGTACTCGGACTCGGACGCGGACTCGGACGCGGACTCCGACGCCGACTCGGACTCGGATTCGGACTCGGATTCGGACTCGGATTCGGACTCGGACTCGGATTCGGACTCGGACTCGGACACCGATGCAGATGGAGACGCGGATTCCGAGGTCGACTGCGACGACGGAGCGGACGACGACGGCGACGGTCTACCGGACTGCACCGACCCGGACTGCGCCGGCGCGGACGCGTGCCCGAGCCCGCTCGTCTGCGCCGCGGGCCACGCCTCCGTCATCTATCGCGCGACGGACGTTCCTGTCGAGATTCCGGACGCCGGCGGTGAGGTGGGAAGCACCGTCGAGGTCCTCGAGAACCACACGATCGCCAAGATCGCCGTGACGATCGATGTGGCCCACGAATGGGACGGGGACCTGGACATCTACCTGCGCTCGGCCGGAGGCAGCGTCGAGCTGTCGACCGACAACGGGGGTAGCGGAGAGGGCTACGACGGTACGACGTTCGACGACGCGGCAGCCACCTCGATATTCGCCGCTCTCTCACCCTTCTCCGGCGCCTATCGCCCGGAGGTGCCGCTGGCCGTGCTCGCCGGGAACGAGACGATCGGGCTGTTTGGAGGAGGGGACTTCATGCTCGGCGTCACCGACGACGCCGCAAACGACTTGGGGACGATCGAGTCCTTCTCCCTGTTCCTCTGCCTCTGCGACGACTGCGAGGTCGGCGTGATGTGCGCCGACGGCGTGGACAACGACGGCAACGGGGCCACGGACTGCGCCGACCCTCAGTGCTTCTCCGACGCACGCTGCAACCCGGAGAGCCACTGCGACGACCGCTCCGACGACGACGTCGACGGGGCCGTCGACTGCGCGGATCCAGACTGCGCGGGCGCCGACCTGTGCGAGCTCCCCGAGGTGACGTGCGGCGACGGCTTCGACAACGACGGCGACGGCTGGATCGACTGCGCGGACGAGAGCTGCGACGGCGCCGCGGTCTGCGTGATGGAGGAGGTCGCCTGCGACGACGACCTCGACAACGACGGAGACGGTGACGTCGACTGCGAGGACGACAACTGCGACGGCGTCGGGGCTTGCGAGCACGGCGCGGAGGTCACCTGCAACGACGGGATCGACAACGACGGCGATTCGCGCCAGGACTGCTCCGACACCGATTGCGACGGAGAGCCCTGCGACTCCCCGCTCGAGTGCCGCGTGCGCGGTTGCCGGAGCGTCGTGTACCACGTGTCGGGCCTGCCCATCGCGATCCCGGACGCGGGCTCGGTGGAGTCGCCGGCGGCGGAGGTCCCCATCGAGGACCGCACGGTCCGCGAGGTGGCGGTCGGCCTCTCCGCCACGCACCCGTGGGTCGGGGACCTCGACATCGTCCTGTACTCGCCCAGCGGCACGTCGATCCAGCTCTCGACCGACAACGGTGGTGCCGGCTCGAACTACACGGACACCGTCTTCATCGAGGACGCACCGTCCTCGATCACCGACGGCGTCGCACCGTTCACCGGCGAGTACCTCCCCGAGCAGAGGCTGTCGGAGCTCGAGGGCGAGCCCGTCGAGGGAGATTGGTACCTCAGGGTCGCAGACGACGACGACAACGACACGGGGACGCTCGACGAGGTCACGCTCTACCTCTGCTACTGCCGATGATCGGCGCTCTGGACAATCCCCCCGTCGGCGGCAAGGACGGCGAGCGCGCCATGCCGACGGTCCTCGTCATCGACGGCGATCCCCAGCTCCTGCGCTCGACGAGGGTGCAGCTCCTCCGCTGCGCGAAGGTCGTCCTCGCGGCAGACCCGGACAGGGCGATCGAGCTGCTCGAGAGGTTCCACTTCGACGTCGTCGTCACCGACTTCCACCTCGCCGGCACGTCCGGGCTCGCGCTGCTCGGCGAGGTCCGGCGACGGTTCCCGTCGGTCCGCAGGGTGCTCGTCTCGGCTGGCGACAGCGGCGGTTTCGGACCGGCACTCGGTGAGCCGACGGTCCACGCCTTCGTCTCGAAGCCGTACGCGCCCGGGTCCCTCGAACGAGCCGTGCTCGCGACGACCCCCGATTGAGTCGCCATCCGCGTCGGGTTTTGACGGCCAATCCCAAAGAATGCAACGCTGCCCGCCGTGCAGCCGGGCCAGGTCGTCGGCGGGAGGTTCGAGATCGAGCGCGAAGCCGGCTCCGGAGGCATGGCAACGGTGTTCCGGGCGCGGGACCTCGAGAACGGAGCGCCTGTTGCGCTCAAGGTCCTCCGCGCGGCCGAGGATGCCGAACGCTTCGAGCGCGAGGCGCGGGTCCTGGCCGATCTGCGGCACGACGGCATCGTCCGGTACGTTGCGCATGGGGCCACGGCCGACAGGACCCGCTGGCTGGCGATGCAATGGGTCGAGGGCGAGAGCCTCGAGCGCCGTCTCGAGCGCGATCGCCTGACGGTGCGCGAGAGCGCCGAGATCGTCAGGCTCGTGGCCGACGCGCTGGGCGCCGCGCACTCGAGGGGCGTCGTCCACCGCGATCTGAAGCCGACGAACCTCTTGCTCGAGGACGACGATCTCGCGCGCGTGCGGATCATCGACTTCGGCATCGCGCTGGGCGGCGGCGGCCGCAGGCGACACACGACGACCGGCTTCGTGGTCGGCACGGCCGAGTACATGGCGCCCGAGCAGGCGAGGGGCGAGCGCGCGATCGACGCGCGTGCGGACGTCTTCTCGCTGGGCTGTGTGCTCTTCGACTGCTTGGTGGGGCACCCGCCCTTCATGGGCGAGCAGGTGGCCGCCGTGCTGGCGAAGGTCCTCTTTCTGGAGGCGCCTGCCCCGAGCGAGCTCGCTCCCGACGTCCCGGAGGCGCTCGATGACCTCGTCCTGCGGATGCTGGCGAAGGACCCGGGGTCGCGGCCGCCGGACGGGCACGCGGTCGCGGCCGCGCTCGAGTCCCTGCTCGCATCGGACCGGGCGACCTCGAGGACGACTCCCGGTCCGGAGCCGCGCCACGCGCCCACGCCCGCGGTCGCCCTCGGCGGAGGCGAGCAGCGCCACGTCTCGGTCGTGATGCTGGGCGAGGTCGGGCGGCCCGGCGGCCGCAAGGCCGGCGACGGCGAGCCGTCGGCCGCGCTCGATCCGCTGCTCATGGTCGTCCGCTCGTTCGACGCGCGGGCCGAGAGGCTCGTCGACGGCTCGGTCGTCGTGCTCCTTCCCACCCTGGGAACCGCGACCGATCAGGCCGCGCGAGCGGCGGCTTGCGCGCTCGACCTGCGCGGCGCGGCCCCGAGCGCGCCGATCGCGGTCGCGACAGGGAGAGCGGAGGTGGGACGCGGTCTCCCGGTGGGCGAGGCGATCGATCGCGCTGCGGGGCTTCTCCTGCGACCCGTGGACCCAGCGCGGATGCCCATCTGGATCGACGACGTGACCTCGGGGCTCCTGGACGAACGGTTCGTCCGCGGGGAAGAGGAGGGCTGCACCACGCTGGCAGGCAGGCGCGAGGTCGACACGGTGCGCACCCTCTGCGGCAGACCGACGCCTTTCGTGGGACGCGAGGCGCAGCTCCCGACGCTCGAGAGCGCGTTCGACGAGTGCGTGCGCGAATCGGTGGCGAGGGTCCTCCTCGTCACGGGAGTGCCGGGCGTGGGGAAGTCGCGCCTGCGCCACGAGCTCTTGCTCCGACTGAAAGCCCGCCCCGACAAGCCCGCGATCTGGGTGGCCCGCGGCGAGCCGGTGGGCGCCGGCTCGGCGTTCGGTCTGGCCGCGCAGGCGATCCGCCGAACGGCGGGCCTGCGCGATGGCGAGCCGCTGAGCGTACGGCAACAGAAGCTTCGGAAACGAGTCGAGGAGCACGCGGCCCTCGCCGACCGGGAGCGGGTGACTCGCTTTCTCGGCGAGATGATCGGCGCTCCGTTCGCGGACGACGGCGACGTGGCGGTTCGCGCTGCGCGCCGCGACCCGGTCCTGATGGGCGATCAGATCCGGCGCGCCTGGGTGGACCTCGTCGACGCGGAGTGCGCGTCGCAGCCGCTCGTGCTGGTGCTCGACGACCTGCACTGGGGAGACAGGCCGACCGTCATGCTCGCGGACTCTGTCCTCCGGCTCTTTCCGGAGCGGCCGCTCTTGGTTCTCGGCTTCGGTCGACCGGAGGTGGAGGAGCTGTTCCCGGACCTGTGGGAGGAGCATGACGTCCAGCACGTCCGTCTCGGCGGCCTGCCGCGCCGCGCGGGCGCGAAGCTCGTCAGGAGCGTGCTGGGCGAAGCCGTCGCCGAGGAGCTCGTCGTGCGCCTGGTCGATACCGCGGCCGGCAACGCCTTCTACCTCGAGGAGCTCGTCAGGGCGCAGATGGAAGGACGGGGGGGTGCGGAGCTCCCGTCGACGGTGGTGGCGATGGTGCAGAGCCGGCTCGAGGCGCTCTCTCACGAGGCGAGGCGCGTCTTGCGCGCGGCGAGCGTCTTCGGCCAGGTCTTCTGGGAGGGTGGCGTCGCGGCCCTCCTGGGTCAGAAGAGACGGCCGGCGGACCTCGAGCGCTGTCTCGACGAGCTGGTGCGAGGCGAGGCGGTCGTGCGGCGTGGCGAGGGGCGCTTCGCCGGACAGGCCGAGCTCGCGTTCCGGCACGCGCTGGTCCGCGAGGGCGCCTACGAGATGTTGACGGACGAGGACCGGGTGCTCGGCCATCGGCTCGCGGGCGAATGGCTCGACGACGCGGGGGAGACCGAGGCGAGCGCAGTCGCCGAGCACTACCTGCGCGGTGGCGTGGCGGCGCGCGCCGTCGTGCTGTACCGGCGGGCGGCCGGGCAGGCGCTGGAAGGAAACGACCTCGATGGCGCGATCGCGATGGCTGCGAGAGGCGCGGGCCTCGGGGCCGAAGGAGAGATGCTGGGCACGCTGCGGCTGATCCAGGCCGACGCCCACCGCTGGCGCGGCGAGCACTCCAAGGCCGAGCGATGCGCGCTCGAGGCCACGCGCCTGCTTCCGGCCGGCTCGGATCTCTGGGGGGACGCGGCCCGCATCGCGGCGCACACGGGCTTGGCCCTGGGTCACGTCGACAGCCTGGCCGCCATCGGCGCCGAGCTCTGCCGGCACGTGATCGAGCCGGACGCTCCCACGGGCTGCCTCCAGGCCGGCGCCAGCGCGGCCGACTGCCTTCTCGTGTCCGGCAGCTACGAGCTTGGTGAGGCGCTCCTGGCCGCGGTCGAGGGCGCCGCTCGAGGGCGGTCCATCGAGCCCGGCGTGCGAGCGCGGATGCTGGCTGCACGGTCCACCCAGGAGCTCTACGTAGGTCGGCCCGCGCTGCACCTCGATCTCGGAATGCAATCCGTCGCGGCGTACGATCAGGCCTGCGACGCCCGGAACGCTTGCTCTGCCTGGATAAACGTCGGGTTCGCGCTCGCCGAGCTGGGCGCCTACCTCGAGGCGGAGCAGGCGCTCCTCGAATCGCTCGCCCTTGCTCGGAGGCTCGGGCTCCAGAACCTCGCCACGCTCGCCCAGTCGAACCTCGGCAGAGTGCTCGGTCGCCTCGGGAAGCTAGACGAGGCTCGGCGGATCCTGACCGAGTCCCTCGAGGCGTTCCAGAAGCAGGGCGATCGTCGGCTGGGCGGGGCCACCGTCGCCTACCTCGGCGAGGTCCTGGCCGCGAGCGGTGAGCTCGCGGACGCGGAGCACGCCCTGGCGGTTGCGGTCTCCATCCTCGAGGTCGCGCCGCCGCTCCGTGCGGAGGCTCTGGCGCTGCAGGCCCAGTTTCTCCTGGCCGGCGGTCGGGTCGAGGAGGCCCTCGCTCCGGCCCGCGAGGCGATGGCGCTCCTGACCTCGCTCGGGAAGCTGGAAGAGGGCGAAGCCCTCGTGCGGCTGGTCTACGCCGAAGTGATGGATGCGACCGGAGACCGAGAGACCGCGGCGAAGGCGCTCGAAGACGCGAAGGAGCGTCTCGTGCACCGCGCCTCCGGGATCGAGGAGCCGCGCTGGCGCAGGTGCTTCCTCGAGGACATCCCCGAGCATGCAAGGACGCTCGCGCTCGCCGCCGAGCGGCTGCG